>JAJYGO010000057.1 GCA_021785115.1 Chloroflexota bacterium
CGCGCCGGCCCTCAAGCTCGCCGACATCGGGGTCGCGATGGGGATCACCGGCACGGAGGTCAGCAAGGAAGCGGCCGACATGGTCCTCGCCGACGACAACTTCGCCACGATCGTCGCCGCCGTGGAGGAAGGCCGACGGATCTACGACAACATCCGCCGGTTCGTCCGCTACACCCTGACCAGCAACTCGGGCGAGATCTGGGTCATGTTCCTCGCCCCGTTCGCCGGCCTGCCGATTCCGCTCCTGCCGGTTCACATCCTGTGGATCAACCTCGTCACGGACGGGTTGCCTGGTCTGGCGTTGGGCGTCGAGCCGGCCGAGCGCGACACGATGCGCCGGCCGCCGCGGCCGATGAGCGAGTCGATCTTCGCTCGCGGCCTCTGGCAGCACGCGCTGTGGGTCGGGCTGCTCATGGGCGGTGTGGTGCTCGCCATCCAGGCGGCCGCGCTTGATCTCGGCTGGCACTGGCAGACGATGGTCTTCTCGACGCTCGCGTTTCTTCAGCTCGGGCACGCGCTCGCCGTGCGCTCGGAGCGGGAGAGCTTCTTCCGACTCGGCTGGCGGACGAACCGGCCGCTGGCCGTGGCGGTCGCGGCAACCGTCGCGATCCAGCTCGCGATCATCTATCTTCCGCCGCTCCAGCCGATCTTCGAGACCGAGGCACTGTCGCCCGTCGAGCTCGGCGTGATGCTCGCGGCTTCGACGGTTGCCTTCATCGGCGTGGAGATCGAGAAGTGGGTCGGGCGTCGCCGGACGGTGCGCGTCGCCTAGGTTCGCCGGTGTCGAGTGCCGGGTCGAGGTGCACCGAGCGCCAGCCTGACGCCGACGGATCGTGGAGCGATCCCGGGCGGGCTCAGACACTGATTGCCGCGCCGTCGTCCTCCGGCTAGGCCTCGCGAGCGACGGCCTCGTGGGAGTTGGGACTGCCAATCTCGCCTCGGCTCGCCGGCGCCAGGACCGCGGGCGGTCGAGCCGCGCCGACAGGGGGCGTTCCCCCGAACGTGACCGTCAAGGCATCGGCCGGAGTCGCCCCGGGCGGGCTGAGGCGGCGGAACAGATAGCGATAGACGTCGCGGGCCGCCGCCGTCACCGGCAGCGCGAGAATCGCTCCAAGCAGCCCGGCGACGGCCCCGCCGGCCACGATCGCGAAGATGACCACGGTCGGGTGCAGATGAACTGCCCTCCCCTGGATCCGCGGAACGAGGACGGCGTTCTCGACCTGCTGGACGACGACGTAGAGGGCGAGCACCGCGACCGTCGGGACGGCGCCCGCCGTCGCCCCGAGCATGACCGCCGGGATCGCCGCGATGATCGGTCCCAGGATCGGCAGGAGCTCGAGGACGCCGGCGATGACGGCGAGCAGAACCGCATATCGCCCGAAGATGGGGTCGACCCATGCGGACAGCAGGAGGAGGCCGCCAAAGGTGGCGCTTCCGACGGCAACGCAGAGGACGAGCTGCCCGGCGAGCCACCGACCGAACGCCCGATCGAGAATCAGGACGACGGCTCGTGCGTCGTCTCGCCACTCCAGGGGGACGCTCCGCTCGAAGGCCTCGCTCAGCGAGGGCCTGTCCTTCAGGAGGTAGAAGACCCAAACCGGGATGATCAGGTACGCGAACATCGCGACGGCGAGCGAGCGGCCGGACGTGAAGACCGGCCCGATGAGCGCACCGATGTCGACCGCCGCGCCGCGCTGGGCGAACTCGGCAAACTGGCGGTCGATGAGCTCCCGGACCTCGCGCGGGAGGTCGAGCCCGCGGTATGTTTCCGCGAGCCGCGCGAGCTCCGCTTGGAGCTGTGCGACGAGGCCGGGCAGATCCTCGAGGAGCGAACGCGTTTGGCCGACGATCACGGTGCTGACGAGGTTGATCGCGACGACGACGACCGAGACGACCGCAGCGTAGATCAGCAGGATAGAGAGCCAGCGCGGTACCCGGGCGCGGCTCAGCAACTCCACCGGGGTGTCCAGCACGAACGCGAGGAGCACGCCCACGAGGAACGGCGCCAGGGCCTCCCGGGCCTCGTACAGGACGACGCCGACGCACACCGCCGCGGCGATGAGCAGCGCCACTCGAGGCGTGGGCGCCCCGAGCCGTGGTGGCCCCCCGGGTGGCGGAGCGGGTGCGATCATCGCTGCCGCAGACTACCAGACGTGATGGTCGGACCAGGACCTCGTCGGCTGCGGAAGGCGCCCAGACGAGGCGCGGTCCAGGCGAGATAGGCGATCAGGACGAGTTTCGCGCTCAGGAGCACCAGGATCGCCAGCAGCGGGTGGATCGTGATCGGTCGTCCACTCTGAGTTCACAAGCTGTGTCCGCTGCGCTGGTGTTCGGCTGTTGCCATGCGGTACGGGACGTGACCGGGCGAGGACTTCTGCTCACACCTCCGGGCGGGCCATGGGCGTGCCGGCTCGTCGGTTCGGCCGTGCCCGGCCCGGCGCAGTCGCTATCCTTCGACCGTGGACCACCGTCACCGTGTCGAGCTGCAGCAGGAGGTACACGTCGGGCGCACGGCTGTCTGGCGGCTGATCGCGACCAAGGAGGGGCTCGCGAGCTGGCTGGACGGCGCCACCTTCGAGCCGCGAGTCGGGGCGCCGCTGCGCCTCCAGCTTCGTGACGCGACGGCGGTCGGCACCATCCTGGCCGTCGACCCGCCCCAGCATGTCTCCTTCACGTTCGACTGGGAGGGCGACCCGATCGGCTCCCAGACGGTGGTGGCGCTCGACGCGATCGACCACGGCGAGGGAACGCACGTGACCCTCCGCCACGTGGGCCTGCCCGGTGGCCGGCAGCGGGATCTCCACGAGGCGCTGTGGCGGTACTGGTTCGCGCGGCTGGTGCAGGTCGCGTCCGCGGCCGGGCGGTCCGCGGCGGAGGTGGGCGCTCCGTAGCCGGGGCCCGTCGCCGTAGGCGGTTGCCCCGTGGCCGGGTGCTCCGTCTCCGGTCCATGGCCCCAGGGGCAGCCGCGAAGTGGCAACCCGTGGCGCCGTGCCGGTGCGGCATAGCCGGTTGGCAAATCGGTGCCCGGGGTGTTCCAGCTGTGGGGCGTCTGCGTGGGCATCGGCCTTGCTCCGGGCCCTGATACCCGGTCCGTGACGGCCGATGACATCGCGTCGAGTTGGCATCGGAGGTGGCGGCCGAGGCGCGGATATCCGGCGTCAGCGCAGGAGCCGAAGGCAGCGGGTGGCGGAGCGCTCGACAAGCTCAACGAGGCGTCCGGTCGAGCGCTTGCCGAAGGCTGCCACGGCGGGATCGGCGGCGGCCGCCGTGAAGGCAGGCGGCGCGGCATCACACAGCTCGGTGGCGCGCGCCGTAAGCCAGCCGGCGTCGACGCCCAGGGCGTGCGCGGCGACTGGCCACGGGTTCCGGTGGTGAAGCAGGGCATACCCGTCATCGACCTTCATGGCGAGCCGAAGGTCGTGCGGATTGCCGTAGGGCAGCGCCGACGTGACGTCGTAGAACGGCGCGAGGCGTACCGCCGCCCCGGCAAGGAGCAGCGAGTAATTCTTGGCGTGCGCGTCCGTTCCGCCAACGATCCAGTTCCAGATGAGGGCGTCCGCGAACCGCGCCACGCTCCGCTCCGCGATATCTGCCGGCATCACCGCGCGCAGCAGGCTCGCGATCTGGCGGGGCCCGGGACCGCCGTCGGACTGGTACTTGCGGTCGGGATGCACGCCGAGGGCCTGGCACAGGTCCTCCTGGTGGATGCGGACGAGCCTGTCGCCGATCTTCTGGCGGTCGTAGCGAGTGACGACGATGACGGACTCGGCCCCGAACGCCTGGACCCGGCTCTCGACGGTGACGAGGCCGGCGATGCGAGCGGCCGCGAGGCACAGGTGTTCGTTGATCTCCTGGTCGGCGTAATCCTCGATCGCCGGCTTGAGGATGTGCGTCGTCGGGGTGCGGCCGGCCGGAACGCCCCAGCGGTACCCGTCGAACAGGAGGGCCGTCTTGCGCTGGCGCCCGGCCAGGCTGAACCGTCCGACGAAGCCCGGACGCTGGTCGCCCTCGCCAAGCCAGGCCGTCCCTTCCGTGCGGAGCCTGCGCAGCCGGGCCTCCAGATCATCGTCGTCGAGCCACTCGACGCTGCCCGGATCGGCGAGCATGGAAGCGAGCCGGTCCGGACGAACGAACTGGACGCCGCCGGCGCAGTCCTCGCCGATTGGCGTCGAGAGGAGCGCGAACGGCGAGGTCGTCGAGAGGTGGAATTCGCGTGCCCACCGCTGTTGCACGGCGAGGCCGTCGGGCAGCAGGCCGGCAAGCCACGGCTCGGCCGCGCGTGCCCGTGTGTCCGCTCCTCGACCGGCATCGACAGCGAGAGCGGAGTGGGGCGGGGGACGCCCGGTATTCCGGGTCGTACTCGAAGTGCAGACGCCCGTTCGTGAACCGATCGAGAAGCCCGACTGGCCGGCCCTCGAGCAAGACGTGAAGCTCGGTTGTCATGACCGATGCCGATCGAGCAGCGCATCGAGATCGATCTCCGCGGACCCGCTATCGGGCAGCTCGCGGGCGAGGGAGAGCGGCAGGCCCAGGATGTCGAGGACGCGCAGCACCGCCTCGATGCTCGCGCCCCCTCCGCCGCGCTCGAAGTCGTGGACCCAGGTCCGTGACACGCCGGCCCGTCGCGCGAGTTCCTCCTGGGTCCAGCCCAGATCGCGGCGTCGCCCGCGAGCCGCGGCGACGATCTGGTGGAGAGTGAGGGCAGGCACCGAGCGGCTCCATCGTGCATGGTTCTGGCGGCATCATCCAGATGCTGCCATTTCCGACACTCTACTGATGTAGCCTTCTGGCGTCAAGTTGCTCGTGTCGTGTGGCCAGGTGGCCCGACATCGTCCCCGGGGGCGGTCGAGCCCGCGCCCGACTTACCAACCTGAGTGCCATGTCGCACCGGGGCTCGCGCCTCGTGATCGCTTTACCAGCCGGTGCGTATGTCGCACAGGGCGCCGTACCTGGCTGCCGCTCGCCGCAGCTCCTCGGCCGCGCGCTGGCGCAGCTCCGGTGGTTCCAGCACCTCCGCGTCACCGCCCCAGCCCAGGATCCAGACCAGCACCTCGTGCGGACCCGCGACCTGCGCCCGCCACAGCAGCGAGCCATCCGGCTGCGGCTCGAGCCGCTGGCTCGCATGCCAGCGAGTCTCGGCCACCCGGCGTGCCACCTCGGGAGAGAACCGGACGGTGACCGCCTCCAGCGGCTGGTCGGCGATCACGTCCCACCCGCGGGCGAGCTCGGCGGCGGTTCCTCCCGCCTCCTCCCGCTCGAAGGTCTCCGCGGTCAGCGTCGCGTCGCGGATCCGCTCGACCTTGAACGTCCGCCGGCTGCCGCGCTCCTCGTCGAGCCCGATCAGGTACAGGGCATGCGTCAGCGCCGACGGCTCGATCGCGTACGGGCGGACCCGGGCCCGGCGCACCCCTCGCGACGGGTCGTAGGTCCGGGCGTCGTACTCGATCTCCGCGACCCGCCCGCGCGCCCAGGCTTCCGTGAGCGTCCGGAAGACGCGGGTGAACCGCTGGTCGGGAGGCCGTTCCGCGACGAGATCGGCGGTCGCCTGGATGTGCTCGGCGAGCACCTTCGGCAGCACCGCGGCGAGCTTCACGAACGCGCCGATCAGCTCGCTGTCGTACTCGTCGCTGGCCTTGGCCAGGACTCGCAGCGCCAGGAACAGCGTCATCGCCTCATGGAGCGTCAGGTCGAGCGGGGGGAGGAACGCCCCTTCCTCCAGCCCGAACCGTCCGGCGTCCTGCCAGATCGGGAGCCCGGCGTCCCGCTCCATCGCGGCGAGGTCCCGGTACACCGTGCGTTTCGAGACTCCGACCAGGTCGGCGATGGCACCGGCACCGAGCCCTTCGCGGTGCTGGTGCAGGACCCGCGCGATCTTCAGGTAGCGGGCCGCTCGATCCCACTTCAGGCCGGCGCGGTCCTCGTGTGACAGGGTCATGCGTCTGCCTCGGGGGCGGTCATGGCGACGGGGCCGCGATCGGGGGCGGGCTCGCCAGCGGGTGCGTGGTCAGCATCGCCTGGAGGGTACCCTGCAGGCCTCCGGGCCAGCCCGGGTTGAGGCCCTCCACGGAGACCGAGACCATCGCCAGCTGGGCATCGGGCATCAGCCACCAGTCCAGGTTGCCTCGCCAGTCGGCGATCGCGGTCGCGTCGGACAGGGGAGGCTGCCCGATCAGCCAGCGCAATGGCCGGAACGCCTGCAGCGCGACCGAGCCACCGGCCAGGAGCCTGCAGTGCCGTGCCCGGACGCCATCAACGATCTCGATCCCGACGTCCTCCGCCGCGAGGCGTGCGGGGCTCGCGAGCGTGACGCGGATCACCTCCGAGTCGAGCGTCTCGCGGTCCTGCAGGATCACCGGCGCGGGCGTCGCCCCGACCTCCACGTACGGGGTGATCTCCTCGGTCACCGGCACCTCGCTCCACGGCATGCCGCCGGGCCGGAGCCATGCGGACGGCCCGACCCTGACGTAGTCGAGCGACGAGGGCTCCCGGCCCGAGTCCACCGGCCACCCCGTCAGGCTGGCCGTCCAGCGCTCGTTCTCGCCAGCGCGGGCGCCCACAAGGGTGACGGTCCCGAGCTTCCGGTTGGCGCTCCAGGACACGGCCTGCACGGACACGCTCGCGTTGTCCGGGACGCGCGGCAGCGTCGAGCAGGCCGGTGGAAGCGGTGGTGCAGCCGACGCGAACGGACCCACCGGACCGGCCGCCGGGGAGAGCGCGAGCTCGGTGCCCAACGCGGCCACCCCGGACACGCCCGACCCGACGGCGAGCAGCGCGACCGCGATCAGCCCCGCGAGCGCCGCGCGGGCGCGTCGCAGCGAGGTGCCGCCAAGCACCCGCCGCGAGAGGCCGAGCCCGGCGAGCAGCGACGCGGCCCCCAGTGCGAGGAACCAGCCGTACGCGTCCTCGAGGGAGGGCAGGAAGGGTGACGCGGAGGCCTGGCGCAGGGCGGCGACCAGCCCGGCCACCGACGGCGCGAGGAGCAGCAGCTCGAGGATGCCGGTCCACGCCACGACGGCGGATTCCCGCCGTCCCCTGACGAGCGGCGGCCAGGCGATCGCGACCAGCGATGCGGCCAGCCCGACGACGGGTGTGGCGGCCACGAGCGGTGCCACCGGGACCCCCGGACGGTAGGCGAGGACGGCGGCCAGGATCGCGGCTCCCCACAGGAGGGCCGCGCCGGCCGCGAGCAGGCGAAGGCGAATGGCGCGCACGCGCACGGCGCCAGTGTACGGTCGGCTACCATCGGGGCGATGCCCACCGCCTTCACGCGCCCCGTCCTGACGCCGGCCGCCGAGCGGGCCCTCCGAGACAGCGCCGGGGGGCCGCGGGCGCCCCTGGTCAGCCTCACCACGGACTTCGGCGACCGGGACCCCTCGCCGGCGATCTGCCGCGGCGTCATCCTCTCGATCGCGCCCGACGTCCGGCTGCTCGACGTCAGCCACGAGATCGCGAAGTACGCAGTGCTCGACGGCGCGCTTCTGCTGTGGGCCGCGCTGCCGTACCTGCCGGTGGGCGTGCATGTCGCCGTCGTCGACCCCGGAGTGGGGACCGCGCGCCTGCCGATCGCCGTTCGCGTCGCGCGCGGCGACCTGCTCGTGGGGCCGGACAACGGCCTCCTCCTGCCCGCCGCGGAACGGCTTGGCGGGATCGTCGCCGCACGCGCCCTCGAGTCCGCCGATTACCGGCTTCCGGCGGTCAGCGCGTCGTTCCACGGGCGGGACATCTTCGCGCCGGCCGCGGCGCACCTGGCCCTCGGCGTGCCGCTCGAGGCGTTCGGGCGGCCGCTCGATCCCCTGGGGCTGGCGCGCCTCGATCTGCCGGCACCGGAGGCGCTGCCCGACGCGCTGGCAACCACCGTCATCTACGTCGACACGTTCGGGAACGTCAAGCTGGCCGGGGAGCGAGCGGACCTGGAGTCGGCGCTGGGGCCGATGGCGCCCTGGGGATGGCTTTCGATCACGGTCGAGCGCACGGGGGCGGCACCGCCTCGCCTGATCGAGCTCGGCTGGCAGGCGACGTTCGGCGCGGTGGCGCCCGGCGAGCCGCTGCTCCACGAGGACTCGTACGGGCGGCTCTGCGTGGCGGTGAACCAGGGCGATGCCGGGGCGCAGCTCGGCCTGCGCACGGGCGACCGGCTGACGATCCGGAGGGCGCCGCGGGGATAGACCACGGTACGCGGCGGACCGGAGGAGCGCGAGCGGCGCGGGTCCGGCGGCTCAGGCCGGCCGGCTGTAAGGGAGCGCCCGGTCAGCGCGCCAGTCGGGCCGCCTCCACGAACCCCGCGAACAGGCGCTCGAATTCGGGCGGCGTCGATTCCCTGCGCTCGGGGTGGAACTGCACGCCGATCACCCACAGGCCATCCGTGGCCTCGAGCGCCTCGACGAGTTCGCCACCGCCGTACGGCGCGAAACCGACCGGGGCGAGGCCGGGCGCCACATCCCCCGGGCGCACCCCCTGGTGGTGGTAGGTGTTGACGTTCCACTCGCGCCGGCCCGCACGCTGCGCGCCGTGCGAGCCTTCCGCCCCGTCGGGGATGAGGATCCGCTCGAGGCGCGATCCGGGCACCAGCCTGAGCGGGTGGGTCAGGGGTGGCCCCTCCAGGTAGCTCGGACTCTCGTGCCCGTCGAGGTGCTGGACGAGTCGTCCGCCCATGAACACGTTGACCGCCTGGAGCCCGCGGCAGATGCCGAGCACCGGCAGACCGCGCGCCCCGGCCATCTTCCACGCCGCCTGCTCGAGCGCATCGCGGCGCCGCTGGATCTCCACGGAACGGTCGGGCGCCGAGCCGTAGAGGGCGGGATCGAGATCGGTGCCGCCGCTGAGCAGCAGCCCGTCCATCGCCCCGAGCGCCGCCGTCCGCTCGTCGATCCCGCACGTCTCGTCGAGGGGGATCGGGTCGCCGCCTCCGCGCCGCACGGCATCCAGGTACAGGTCGTTCTTGCGTCGCGCATTGGCCTCGTGGTGAGAACGGCGCGGGTCACCGAGCGTGACGACGATGCGGGGTCGTGGCGACGGATGCATGCAGCCGATGGTACTCAGGCGGGCCACGCGGCGCGCCGGTCGCGGAGCCCGTGCGGCCTCAGGACGCCAGCGCGACGGAGGACGCCAGCGCGACGGAGGACGCCAGCGCGACGGAGGACGCCAGCGCAACGGGCTCGTCGACCGGGGTCGGGGTGGTCGGCCGGAACTCGGCTGCCAGCGCGAGCCCTTCCCGGGCCGTCGAGATGCGCCCGCGCCCGCTGCGTTTCGACGCATAGCACGCTCGGTCGGCAGCGAGCAGCACCGCATCCTGGTCCGCGCCGTCGTCCGGGTACGAGGCGATGCCGATCGAGCAGCTCACGGGTCGCGCCCCGGGCACGGCATCAACGGCGCCGACGGCACGACTCACCTTGTCCGCGACCGCCCGTGCGCCCCGCGCCTCCGTGTCGGGCAGGAGCAACGCGAACTCGTCACCGCCGTAGCGGAACACCACGTCGGTTTCCCGCACGCCGTTCCGGATCGCCACCGCGATGTGCCGCAGCACTTGATCTCCGGCCTGGTGACCCTTCGCGTCGTTCACGGTCTTGAAGTCGTCCAGGTCGATCATCAGGACGCTGAAGCGATCGCCGTGGGCCACCGCCTGTGCCAGCTGGCGGTCGAACGTGCCCTTGTTCCGAAGCCCCGTGAGCCCGTCTGTCTCGGCGCGGATCTCGACCGCACGGTGTTCCTCGGCGTTCTGCAGCGCGATGGACACCTGGGCACCGAACAGCTTGACCAGCTCGAATTCCTCGTCGGTGAAGCCGTCGGCCGCGCCCAGCCGCTCCAGCGTCAGGACGCCGGTCGGGCCGGACCTGCCGCGGAGTGGCACCGCGATGACGCTGCCGTCGAGTGGTTCGAGCCCCGGTACGGTCCGGGCCCTCGGATCCTTCCGTCCCTCGCGCGCGAGCAGGGGCTCGTTCCGTTGCACCACCCAGGTGGAGAGCCCTTCCTCCCCGGGGAGCCAGTCCCGAGTGTGCTCCGCGGCGTCGACCCCGATGGCGACGATGGTCCGCAGCAGGCCGGTGGGCGGATCGACCTGCGCGATCGCGAGGTTGTCGTAGCGCACGAGCGCGGCCAGCCCCTCGGCGATCAGGTCCAGCACGCGCCTCGCATCGAGCGTCGTCAGGATCGACTCGGTGATCTGCAGCAGGACCTGCTGGCTCCGCAGCTGCCGCTCGAGCGCCGCCGACTGGTTGCGCAGGCGCTCGGCCGCGTCCGCGCTGGCCATCGCGTGCGCCGCGAAGCTCGCGTAGATCTCGAGGAGCCGCAGGTCATCCTGGCTGAACTGGCGGAGGCCCAGCTTCGAGAGCACCAGCACGCCCAGCACGTCGTCCTCGTAGATCATCGGGGCCAGCAGCATCGACTCGTCCACGTCGGCCGCCGTCCCGGGGATGGTCAGGACGCGCGGGTCCCTGGCGGCGTCGTCGATGAGCTGCGCCTTCGCGTGCTCCGCCACCCATCCGGTGATCCCCTGGCCGGTGTGGACCCGCAGCTGCTCGGGCGTCTCGTCCACGTACTCGCCGACCTGTCCCCGCATCGCCACGGCGACCAGGTCGCCACCGGGCAGCAGACGGTAGACCCGCACGTTGTGGTAGTCGATCAGTTGTTGCAGCTCGGTCGCGATCGCCGCTCCCACCTCTCGCATGGTGCCGAGCCGGCTCAGCCGCACCCCGAGCTGCTGGATCGAGCGGAGCTGCGCCGCCCAGGTCGCCATCCTCGCGTAGTCGCGGGCGTTGCGGATCGCAATGCCCGCCTTGGCGCCCAGGATGCGCAGCGCGTCCAGGTCGCGCGTGTCGTACGGCCGGGGCCGGTCGTGGTACAGCACGAGCGCGCCCAGCGGTATCCCGTCGGCCACCAGCGGGGCGATGGCCACCGACTCGAACCCCTCCGCGGCCGCCAGCTGCCGCTGCCGGCCGCGGTCCGCCGTGTCGGCTCCCCAGTGCAGCACCGCCATGGCCCGTCCGGCGTCGATCGCGTCGCGAGCCCGGGAGTCGGGGGAGTCGGCCTGGACCGCCGACAGGTAGGCGCGGGATAGCCCGGTGCTCGCCTGGGCGACAGCGACCCCGTCCTGCTCTCGGAGAAAGACCGCGCCGCGGTCCGCCCCGAACAGCTCCATCGATTGGCGGAGCAGGCCGTGCTCGATGGCGTTGACGTCGAGGGTCGAGCCGATCCCCGCCAGGAGCTGGTCGATCGCGGGCGCCAGGGAAAGCGGCGCCTCGCCGGTCCCACCCACGAGCGCTGTGCCCCCGCCCGCGTCCGGCGAGCGGAGCGTCTGGTCGGTGCCGGCGCCGCCCAGGAATGCCTCGAGCGCCGCGGCCCGGTACCGGCGATCTCCCCGTGCGTTGAGCCGGATGAAGGGGAGGCGGCCCTGGTCGCTCCACGCGCGAACCGTGTTGGGGTGGACGCCGAGGATCCGGGCCGCGCCCGCCACCGACACCGTGCCCTGCCCTCCTGCGATCCCCATGAGCCACCTTCTGGACCAGTCCGTCCCACCGACCTGCCAGAGCCTACCGATCCCTCACAAAACCCCACAGCGGACCGGAGGTACCGTGCGGCCACTGCCCGATCGTCCCACCCGGCGGCGCCACACCCGCTGGCTCGCCGAGACGGCGGCTCGCGGTCCGGCGCAACGGCGTCGTGTCAGCGCTGGCGCGTCAACCGAACGTACAGCGTGGTCGCCACCGCGGTCACCACGCCCAGCACCAGCACGCCGATCGCGGCCAGGATCGGCTGGCCCACGAAGCTGGGGGGAGCGCCGCTGGTCCTCGTGTCCCCGGTCCCGAGGGCAGCCGGCGACGGCGACGCCGCGAGCGCAGGGACGGCGACCACGACGAGGAGCGCGACGGCCAGGAGCAGGCACCCCGCGGCCAGCAGGATCGCGGCCCCGGCCGCCCGCCTCCTGTCCGCGCCGCCGAGGACGCGCATCGCGTCTGGCAGGTCGAGCGTGCAGACCACGAGGGGGCGACCCACACCCGCGGTCAGCATCGGCTGTCCCTGCGCATCGAGCGCCGGAACGCCTGCCACGTAGGCGTGCTCGACCGCGGAGACCTGTTCGATCAACAACCGTACCGGCCGGTCGGGGGGCGTCCCGGCCGGAACCTGGTCGGGCACCTCGCCCGCGACCCCGCGCGATTCGCGCGGCATCACCACCAGCCCCTCGTCGAGGGCGGCGAGGTCCACCCCGACGCGCGTGCCGCGGCTCGCGATCCCGAACGGGACGGCCACGCGCCGGTCTTCGATGGCCTCCCACCCCGACCGCGTGGCGAGCTGCACGCGCCGACGGCGGTACACCAGCGGCCGGTCGTGTTCGTCGGGGAACTCCTCCTCGCTGGAGATCCGGCCGTGCGCCCGGACATAGACGCGGCGACCCGCCCTGGCGGCCTCGGCCGCCTCCTCGAGCGTCGCCTCGGGAGCAGCGCGCAGGATCCGGCCGACTCGGTAGCCGCTGCCGAACCCCCGCATGACGAACGCGCCCAGGCCGAGGAGCAGGACGCCGCAGGCGGCGAGAACGAGGGCGATCACGTCGGGCGATGCTAGCACCCGGCCCACGACGGCCGCCACGAAGGCAACGGATCCCCGGGCAGCAAAGGGCCCGAAGGAACCTCCGCGAACTCACGTGGGCGTTGATGTCATCGCCGCCGTTAGTGATCGCTCCTGACCCCTTCGGGCTGTCCCTACGCTAGTCACCAACGCCGGTCGGGTCAACCGGGTTGTCCACCTTCGGGCCGACTTCACCCGGACTTATCCACCACTCGTCCACCGATCCACCGCCCGCTCGCCGCCCGTCCCCGGCGCATTCATCAGCCCCCGGCGGCCGCCGTTGGCGGTCGCCGGACCCTCCACGACATCGCCGGGTCAGAGGGCGTGCCCCGTCTGCGGATCGAACGCCGCGACCTGGCCCCCGTAGCTGGTCAGCACGAGCCGCCCGCCGATCAGCTCCGCCCCCGCCACCACGTCGGAGTGCGCCAGCCGCCAGGCCACGGACCCGTCGGCCTCGACCGCCACCGTGTCGATCTCGCTCTGCACCAGGACGTGGTCGACGCGGGAGCTGCCCAGGATGTCGATGATGGGTGCGCCGCTCTCCCTGGACCACCGGAGGTCGCCGGTGCGGGCGTCCAGCCCGTAGCTCCGGAATCCGAACTTGGCGACCAGGAGGCCGGGGACGTCCCAGAAGAACGCCGTGGGGCCGTCGAAGATCGGCGACGCGAACCGCGCCGTCCACGCGCCCGCCGGCCCCTCGACGCGCATCTCCGCCCGGCAGAGGCGGTCAGGATGGAGCGATACGAGCATGCCGTGGTCATCGAGACGGCCGCCCGCCTCGGAAAGCGCGAAGACATCGGCGGCGCGGCCGGTGCCCGCCCAGCGGAAACGGACCGAGAGCCCCCCGGGGTACCGGACGGTCGAGCGGTGTACCTCGGCCTCGCTCACGCGCCGCCGGCGGACCCTGTCGCGCGGGCCTTCCCGCCCGCCTGTCCGGCCTGTCCGGCCTGTCCCGCCTGTCCCGCCTTGGGGACCTCCGTGGCGATCGGCGCGACCGTCGCGTTCGACAACATCCGCAGGGTGCCCGGGGAGACGGCGAAGACCGCATTCTGCGTGCCCGCGGCGGCCCACACTGCCTGGTGACGTCCGAGTCGCGGATCCATCACCACGCGGATCGGACGGCGGTGGCCGAACGGAGGGATGCCACCGATCACGAACCCGGTCAGGTCGTTGGCCTCCCGCGCGGTCGCCCGCCGGATGCCGGGTTCGCCCACCACCGCCGCGAGCTGGGCGACGTCCACCCGGTCAGGTCCCGCCACGAGCACGATGAAGGGCTCCAGGGCGTCCTCGTCCCGAGGCGCCACGAAGACGAGGCTCTTGACGATCTGGCTGAGCTCCGCGCCGACGGCACGCGCCGCGTCCTCGGCCGTGTGCGTGCTGTCCGGGAACGTGACGATCTCGATGCTCACGCCCTTGCGGGCGGCCGCGTCGAGGACGCGTTGCGACGGTGGGGCGAGCGGATCGGGCACGGCGGCGAGTCTATCACCGGCCCGTGCCGGGGCGTGCGCTGTCAGAATGCACGGATGCGATTGCTGCGCCGGGGCCGGCCGCCCCGCGAGGTCCTGCGTTCGATGCACGAGCGTCCGGTCTGGGCGTTCGACTGGGACGGCACGCTCATCGATTCCATCGCCCGGACGAAGGCCACCTATCGCGAGATCTTCCGGGAGCTCGACCTGCCCTTTGACGACGCGCTCTTCCGGAGGCACTACGCGCCCGACTGGCGCCGCATGTACCAGAGCCTCGGGATCCCAGAGACGCTCTGGCCGCGGATCGACCGTCGCTGGGTGGAGATCTTCGAGACCGAGGTGTCCGCCCTGGTCCCGGGCGCGGCCGAGGCTCTGAGCTGGCTGCGCGCGGACGGGCGCAGGATCGCGCTGGTGACGGCCGGCCACCGGGAGCGGCTCGAACTCGAGCTCAAGGCGACCGGCCTGGCGGGCATCTTCGAGACGATGGTCTACGGCAACGAGGTCCCGCACCAGAAGCCCGATCCCGCGCCGCTCCTGATGGCCTCGCGCTACCTGCGGGTCGCCCCGGCCGACATGGTCCTGGTGGCCGACGCCGCCGACGACATGCTGATGGCGAAGCGGGCGGGCGCCCTCCCGCTGGGCGTGCTCACAGGGGCCGCGCAGGCGCGCAGCCTGAAGGCGGGCGGTGCCCGCTGGGTCGCGCGGGACGTCGCGGCCGTCTTGACACCGCTGCAGGGCTCCCAGTAGTAGCATCACGTCACAACCGAAGAGCGGACAGGGGAGCACCACGCCGGTGCTGAGAGTGCGGCATGCGCCGCAGACCCTCGGAACCTGATCTGGGTCGTACCAGCGAAGGGAGTCCATGAGCCCGACCTCTGTCCGGGGAGACGGAGGTCGTCGTGTTTCTGCCGTCGGAGCCAGCGTTCCGCCACCGCCGGGGCATCCCGAACCGGCGGTGCGGGCGTGCCGCGACCCCTGGCGCCCGATGAAGGCGCTGCTCGTCGGCAACGGGCGTGTCCCCCCGCGGACGGCCCTGCCCGCGGACGTCTTCGCCGGCGCGACGCTGGTCATTGCCGCCGACGCGGGCGCGGCCGCATGCGAGGCGCTGGGGCTGCGGCCCGACCTGGTGGTCGGCGATCTCGACTCGGCCGAGCCGGCGCTCGTCCAGCGCCTGGCCCTGGCGGGCGTCGAGGTGCGGAGGGTCCCGGCGGAGAAGGACGAGAGCGATCTCGAGCTCGCGCTGGAGGCG
>JAJYGO010000201.1 GCA_021785115.1 Chloroflexota bacterium
TCGAGCATCTCGAGATCGAGCGCCGTGTCCAGGCGCCACCAGACCTGCTCGAGGATCTGGCGGAAGGTGAGCGGCGTGACCGGCGGTGCCGGCATCCCGCGCGCGAGCGCCGAGTAGATGTGGTGATGCGCGCAGACGAGGCCTGGCGTGACGCCCGCCCCTGCGTCGTTGCCGGTCATGCGTTCCTCCCGGGAGTGTTCGCCGTGGACGTGCCGGTCGCCCCGCGCGGAGCCGACCGGCCCGCGCGCGTGCCGGTCATCGCCGCACGCCGGTGAACAGGACGCCGACTCGCTCGTGATCCCCGATCGCTCCCTCCTCCCGCAGCGCGATCAGACCGGCGAGCCCGGAGGTCCCGGTCTCGTCGGCGTCGATGCCGGTCAGCTCGCTGCCCAGCGTGTTGGCGCGCGTCAGCTGGTCCTCGGTCACGATGACCGGGCCGCCACCGGTAGCGAGCATCCCCTCCACCACGGCGAGCCAGTCGTACGTCTCGTCGTCGAGGATGCCGTGGGCGATGCTGTGGGGTGCTTCCTCCCACGGCCACATGAATTCGGAGCGGTGGGTCGCCGCGTACGCGAGCGCCGCACGGCGTGCCGCCTCGCCGGCGCCATCCGGGAGGCGCGCCGCCACGCGCTGGTACGCCCGGGGCAGCGGCCAGGCGCCGGTGGTCTGCACCGCGTGGAAGCGCGGCAGGCGCACCGGCGCACCGAGCGCGACGGCCTCCGCGAGCCCCTCGATGCAGGCGCTCGCCAGGGCCCCGCCACCCACCTGGAGCATCAGGCGGTCCAGCGTCGGCCCGCCCGCCAGCTGCGTTGCCAGCTCGTAGCCCAGCGTGAAGCCCCCCTCGACGGCCAGCCCGTTCTCATTGCCCTGGCACGTGAAGGGCAGGGCACCCTCGGCGATCGCCTGCTTGAGGCGATGGTACGTGGGATCGCCCGGGACGCCCGGCTCGCGCGGGCAGACCGTCACCCGTGCCCGGAGCCTGTCGAGCCGGTCCACCACCACGGGATCAGCGTCCTCCGGGACGAAGACGTCCAGGGCCCGCTGCCCCGCCGCCGCCACCACGGCCGCCGCCAGCGCCGCGTTCCCGCAGCTGGCGATGGCGAGGCGCCGCCGCTCGGCCGGATCGGCCCGGCCGAGCCGTTCCATGACCTCGAGGTGCACCAGCACGCCGAAGAGGTGTCGTGCCTTGTGCGACCCGGAGACGTTGCCGGTCTCGTTCTTGACCCAGATCCCGCCGTCGGGAGCGAACTTGAGCCGCTCGCTGAGCGCGTCGGCCCGCCCGAACGGGGTCACGGTGAAGCCATGTCCGTCCACGCCGGCGACCGCCCGGTCGAGGCGGGTCACCAGCTCGATGTACGCCGCGTCGTCCATCCCGCCCGCCCGTGCCAGGTGGTACGCGTGGAAGAGGTGCCGGTACGCGACGTATGGGTTGGCCTCGGCGGCCGCCTCGGCCGCCGAGGGAAAGGCGAGGGACGGGTCGGCCAGGCGACGGCGCAGGACGTGGTCCGTGTCGTCGCCCGACGCGGCGTTGGGACAGCGGAACGGGTAAGGGTCGTCGGGCGCGGGAACGGCGCCGCAGCCCGCGCAGACGAGCGTGCTGGCGAGGCCGGACGCGGGCACCGCCCCGGCGCCGGACGACGTGCTCACAGCGACTCCAGGACGCCGGTGCGGCTGTTGAACTCCTCGATCATGGGATCCCAGTCGGCTGCGATCGCGCGCATCTGCGTCCAGAACGCGGGGTCCTTCCGGGCCCTGAACTCCTCGATCGAGACGCCCTGCTGCTCGACCCACGTGTAGTACCCGAGGTTGAAGATCCGCTCGCGGTCCTTGCGCGACAGCTCGAGCAGGTGGTCCGTGGTCGTCCCGAGGATGTGCTCGCCGAAGACCTCGCTCGCCGCGACGGCGTCGAACGCCCCGCCGAAGTACTTGCCGAACGCGATGTCCCGCTCGCTGTGGTACATCGCGGCACCGTCGGTGGCGACGGTCACGATGACGTCGTCGGGGCCCATCTCGTAGTACTTGGCCGTCTTGATCGCGCCCAGCACGTTCGCGATGCTCGAGAGGCCGAACGAGGAGAGCGCGTCGAGGGTCGCAGCGGGGACGCCGCGACGCTCGGCCAGGTACGCGCGGCCGACCGGCGTGTTGAAGAGGACGTTCAGGCGGTCCGTCGCGCGGTCCGACAGCGCCAGCGCGACGTCGGTCGCCATCACGTTGTGGATGAGCGGGATGTGCTTGTCGCCGATGCCCTGGATGTTGTGCTCGCCGAAGCCGTTCTCGATGAGGGTGGGGCACTCCAGCGCCTCGATGGCCACCGTCAGCGAGCCCTGGTGCTCCTTCAGGTAGTCGCCGGCGGCGATGGTGCCGGCCGATCCAGTGGCGGAGGTGAACGCCCGAAGGCGCAGGCCCGGCTCCCGCGCCTGCATCGTCCTGAACACGTGCTCCAGCGCCCTGCCCGTGGCCAGGTAGTGGACGATGTGATTCCCGAACTCGGAGAACTGGTTGAAGATGACGTTCTCAGGGTCGAGGGAGAGCTCGTCGCACTTGTCGTAGATCTCCTTGACGTTGCTCTCCGTGCCGGGCGTCCGGATGATGTCGGACGAGTCCACGACCCACCGCTCGAGCCAGTCGAAGCGCTCCTGGCTCATCCCCTCGGGCAGCACCGCGACCCCGCGGCAGGCCATGATCCGGGAGATGGCGACGCCGCCCCGGCAGTAGTTGCCGGTCGACGGCCAGACCGCGAGGTGATGCGTCGGGTCGAACTGGCCGGTGATGATGCGCGGCGCGAGGCAGCCGTAGGCGGCGAGCACCTTGTGCGCGGCGATCATCGGGAAGCGGTCGCCGAGCGCAACGACGATCCGGGCGTCCACGCCGGTGAGCGACTTCGGCAGCTCGACGTACGCCGGCACGTCCTGGAACCCGGTGCGCGACGCGTCGTTGTACCACTGCACGCGGAACAGGTTCAGCGGGCTGGCGTCGTCCGGCCCCACGGGGCCCAGCGCCGCCCGGACGTTGTCGGGGATCAGCGAGGGGTCGGCGAGCTGCGCGAACGTCGGCAGCGCGATCCGCCGCTCGCGGAAACGCTGCACGGTGTTGGCGTAGACGCTCGCGTCGACGAGCTCCTTCTCGAGTCCAAGTCGCGGCATCGTGTGTCCTCTACCTCGGTGAGCTGGACGTGTGGGTCGTGCGTGGGACGCCGGTGGGGATGGTCGTTCGCTGGGGACGCTCGGTCACCGCGCCTCCGCTGCTTCGAGCGCCCGGCGGATGCGCTGCAGGCGCGACTCACGCTCCCGGACGAAGCGCTCGATGCCGGCCAGCAGGTACGACGGGGTCAGGTGCGCCTCGTCCATCACCTCGTCCACGGTGCCGCCGGTGCGCCAGCGGTCGTCCCAGTCGGAGCCCATGGAGTACTCGAGCGCGAGCGGGCCGTCCACCCAGTCGCGCATGAAGCGCGCGGCCCGGTTGGTGATGGCCATCCCGTCGAGCCGGTCGGCGGGGGTGACGGTGCGCTCCCGGTAGGCCGCGTCCTGCAGGCGGAAGAGCTGCGGGCTGACCGCCGCCACCACCTTGACGTTGAGCCCCTCCCGGTCGAGGTCGGGGAGGATCCGCACCAGGTTCGCGGTGCTGGTGGTCCCCTGCACGAAGACGGTCCCCATGGCGGGACGGTCCGGCCGCGGCTCCCGCATCACGTAGGCCCCCCGGGCCGCCTCGAAGTGCGAGGGGATGCCGAGTGCCGCGCGGTCGGGGATCTCGATGGGCGGGCGCGTGAGGTGCAGCGCCACGATGGGGGCCTTCTGGGCCAGGGCGGCCGCGAGCACCACCGGGACCTCGTTGTACTCCCAGGGGTGCAGGTCGATCACGTGGCCCTCCGGGAAGAGCTGGGTGATCCCGGTGGCGAAGATCCCGAAGTGCGTGCGCGAGTCCTCGGCGGTCTCGGGGCCGGAGTGGCCGGCCACCCAGATCACCTTGCCCACCCGGAGCTCGGTGTCCTGGGCGAGCTGGCTGAAGAGGCGCAGGGGCCCGTACTTGAGGTAGCTGAAGGAACCGTACGTCGAGCAGGCTCCCCAGAAGCCGTCGTACTCGGCCATCGGGTCGTCCGCCAGGTTCACCGTGGCGAGCCCGGCCATCATCCCGGCATTGGTGAACTCGGTGATCTCGGTGGGCAGGAGCGCCCCCCGCGGGTTCGTCGCCCGCTGGTACCAGCCCCAGCCCTCCAGCCCGCCGAAGCCCTTGCCGAAGCCCGCCAGGTTGGTGGAGTCGGCGAGGTCCGCGGAGGCGGCGATCACCAGCGGCCGGCCGTACTCGGCCTTCGCGAAGCTGTTGACCCAGGCGCCCCAGGCGGCCAGGGCGGCCCGGTTGGGGGCCTTCTCGCCGGGCTGCTTCCACATCTCGGGCGGGTACGAGCGGGCGTCGAAGAGGCGCGGGTCCTCTGTCAGGCGGGCGCTCCGGCCCCCCAGGTGGAAGGTCGGGATCCGCTCGGGCACCTGGTCCGCCAGCTCCAGGAGCCGGTCGGAGATCGCCTCCACCACCTCGCGCCGCGCGCGCAGCACGCCCATCGCGATGCGCAGGTTGGCCTCCGCCTGGCGTGCCCGCTCGGCGGGATCGGCGGGGGCGGGGGCGTCGACGCCCTCGTAGGTCACGCCGTGGCGCTCCATGAAACCGTGGCGGACCGCCCAGAACTCGGGCGCGTTGATCGGGTGCGGGGTCCCGTGGCTGGCGTTGTCGTACTTGCCGTAGCCGCGCCCCTTGCGGGTGCGGAACCAGGCCATGCTGGGACGCCCACCCGGGTTCTCGCCGCGGGCCGCCTCCAGGACGGCGCGCGTCACCGGGCCCCACTCCATCCCGTCCTGGGTCCCCGTGACGCGCCAGTCGTAGGCGCCGAACCACGTCTCCGGGGTCCCCGGCACCACCGACGAGGCACGGAACTCGTCGATCCCGAAGTCGTTCCAGTCGACCAGGAAGACGAGGTTGGAGAGGCCCAGCCCCCAGGCGGCGTTGCGGGTCTCGTGGCTGGCCCCGGGGGTGAGGCCGCCCTCGCCCTCCACCGCGAAGACCCGCACGTCCCCGGCGCCGGCCAGGCGCAGCGCGAGCGCCTCGCCCGCGGCGGCCGGCATGCCGTGCCCGGAGGGTCCCGTGTTGAACTTCAGGAGCAGCGTCTTGCCCGCCATCTCGGCGTGGCCCGGCAGGCCGCCGCGGTGCCGGAGCGTGAGGAGGTCCTCCCAGGTGAGGGCGTAGCGGCCGCCCTCGGGGAAGTCGAAGCGCGGATCGCCGGTCCACTCGTGCCGCGCCCGCAGGGTCTCGTTGAGGACCGCCAGCGAGGCGTACACCAGCGGCACGGTGTGGCCGGCCGAGAGGACCAGCCGGTCCCCGAAGGGCCGCCAGGGGCGCCGGATGTCCCAGCGCATGGCGCCAGAGAGGAGCATCGCCAGGAAGAGGTGCACCTTGGAGCGGCTGCCGCCGGGATGCCCCGACTGGCGGTAGTTCAGTGACAGGTCGATCATCTCGTCGACCACGTCCCGGACGAGCTCCCAGTGCGGGAACGATGGCTCCGCCGCCGCGTACAGCTCGTCCACCCGCGTGCGACCCGTCGTCGCCGACTCCACCGGCGTCACCTCTCCTCCTTGCCCGCTGTGGGCGGCGGGGTCCCGCTCCCGGTTGCGGCACGGGGCCCCGCGTCCGTCAATCCGATCTCCGGCGATCCCCTACGCGGGGACCGCCACCTTCCCGACGAAGGCCGCGATGCGCTCCAGCGCCTTCGAGATGTTGGCCTGCGAGTTGGCGTAGGAGAGGCGGATGTGGTTGACACCGACGCCCCCGAACGCCGTCCCGGCCAGGCCCGAGACACCCGCCTCGTAGAGCAGCCGGTTGGCGAAGTCGGCACCGGACAGGCCGGTGCCGGAGACGTCCGGGAAGACGTAGAAGGCCCCCTCGGGGCGCAGGCAGCGGATCCCGGGGATCGCGTTCAGGCCGTCCACGATGAGGTCACGCCGGGCGCGGAACTCGGCCACCATGGCGTCCACCGCGTCCTGCGGGCCCTGCAGCGCCTCGACCGCGCCGTACTGCTCGAAGGTGGAGACGCAGCTCACCGTGTTGATGATGAGCCGCCCGAACGGGAAGGCGAGCCACTCGGGGACGATGGCGTAGCCCAGGCGCCACCCGGTCATGGCGTACGTCTTGGAGAAGCCGTCCAGGATCACCGTGCGCTCGGCCATGCCGGGCAGGCTGGCGATGCTGACGTGCTCGCCCTCGTAGAGGATCCGGCTGTAGATCTCGTCGGCCAGCACCACCAGGTCGTGCGCCTTCGCGATCTCGGCGATCTGCTCGAGGTCGCCGCGGGTGAGGACGCCACCCGAGGGGTTGGCCGGGGAGTTGATCACCAGCAGGCGGGTGCGCGGCGTCACCAGGGAGGCCAGTTCGTCGATGTCGATCCGGAAGCCGTTGGACTGCCGGATGGGCACGGGCACCGGGGTGCCGCCCATGAAACGGACCAGCGACTCGTAGATCGGGTAGCCCGGATCGGGGACGAGCGCCTCGTCGCCCTCCTCGATGACGGCCTGGATGGCGTAGAGCATCACGCCCTTGCCGCCGACGGTGACGAAGACCTGCTCCGGGCTGACCGTGATGCCCCGGCGGGCGGCCGAGTCCTGCGCGATGGCGGCGCGCAGTTCGGGAATCCCGGGGAAGGGAGCGTAGTGGGTCTTGCCCGCCTCCAGGGCACGGGCGGCCGCGGCGCGGATGTTGGCGGGCGTGTCGAAGTCCGGCTCGCCGATCTCCAGGTGCACCACGTCGATCCCGGTGGCCTCCAGCGCACGGGCCCGGGCGGCCGCCTCGAACGCGGTCTCCGTCCCGATGCGCTCCATCCGGCTCGCGAGTCGCATCACACGCCTCCAGTCTCGCAGACGCTAGTCATCTGACAACTCTTCTTTGCACGCGGCACCGGGCGCACCCAAGTGCCATTCGGCATGTTCGGCCTGCCCCGGATCCGCCGGGGGCGGTGGCGCGGGTGGCTGATGGGGCCGGGACTCTCCCGCCGCGGACGACGGGGCCACCACGGCATCCGCGGGCTCGAGTCCGAGGGGCACCAGCCGGCACCCCACGCTGTCGACCAGGCCGCGGTCGGTGATCCGCAGGGCGGGGATCACGGAGAGGGCGAGGAACGACATCGTCATCAGCGGCGCCGGCAGCGCGACGCCCAGCTCGCCGCGTGCCGCGAGGTCGAGCGCCTGCGCCGCGGCCGCGACCTGCTCCACCGGCAGGTCGGAGAGGAGCCCGCCGATCGGGCACGGCACCTCGGCGATCACGCGGCCCCCGAGGACCGCCACCTGGCCCCCGCCGGTCTCCGCCAGCCGGTGCACCGCGGTGGCCATGTCGGCGTCGTCCACCCCCAGCACCACCAGATTGTGCGCGTCGTGCGCGATGGTGGAGGCCATGGCGCCCCGGCGGATACCGAAACCGGTCACCAGCCCGAGCCCCAGCCGGCCGCTCGCGGTGTGCCGCTCGATGACGGCCACCTTCGCCAGGTCCCTGGAGGGATCCGCCTGGAGCATCCCGTCCGCACTCCGGGGCGGATCCGCGGCGAGCGCACGCGTGACGATGCCGCCCGGCTCGATCCCGATGACCCGCACGGGCCCCGGCACCGGCACGCGGAAGCTGCCCGGATCGATGGCCGGGATGCGGACGCTCCCCCGCATCCAGTCGGGCACACGGGCACGGGGCACGTCCAGGGCGACGCCGTCGGCGGCGACCAGCCGGCCGCGCTTCCAGACCTTCAGCGGCCGGAACGCGGCGAGATCCTCGACGGCCACGATGTCCGCCAGAAAGCCGGGCGCGATCGCCCCGTGCTCCGGGAGCCGGTGCCAGCGCGCCGGATGGAGCGTCGCCATGATCACCGCGTCCACCGGGGAGCAGCCGCAGGCGACGCACTTGCGCACGACGTCGTTGACGTGGCCCGCCGCCAGCAGGTCGTACGGCTCGCGGTCGTCGGTGCAGAGCATGCAGCCCGCCGGCCCGTGCTCGACCACGAGGGGTGCGAGCGCCTCGACGTCCCGCGTCGCCGACCCTTCGCGGATCATGATCCGCATCCCCAGGCGCCGCTTCTCGAGCGCCTCGTCGAGCGTGGTGCACTCGTGGTCGCTTCCCACGCCGGCAGCCAGGTAGGCGTTGAGGTCCCGCCCCGTGACGCTCGGCGCGTGGCCGTCGATGTGGCCGCCGGCGGCCAGCGTCACCTCGATCTTGCGGAGCACCTCCGGGTCCCGGCCGATCACCCCCGGGACGTCCATCAGCTCGGCGAGCCCCAGCGCGCGCGGCTCGCCGGCCAGGAACCCGGCGATGTCCGCGGCGGTCACGGTGTAGGCGCTCGACTCGAACGGGCTGGCCGGCACGCACGACGGCGTCATCACGTAGAAGTCGAGCGGCATCTCCCCGGCAGAGGCCAGCAGCGCGCGCACGCCGTCCAGCCCGAAGACGTTGGCGATCTCGTGGGGATCGAGGATCACCGTGGTCGTCCCCGAGGGGAGCACCGCGCGGGTGAACTCGTCGACCATCAGCTTGGTCGACTCGAGGTGCATGTGCGCGTCGATCAGCCCGGGCAGCAGGATGAGGCCGGAGAGGTCCACCGTCTCGCGGCCGGCGTACCGACCGAGCCCCGCGACGTGCTGCCCGGAGATGGCCACGTCGGCCTCCAGCAGCTCGCCGGTGAAGACGGAGAGGACGCGCGCGCCGGTCAGCACCAGGTCCGCCGGCTCGTCGCCGCGCGCCACGGCGATCCGCCGGGCGAGATCCGTGGTGGAGTGGACCGTGGTCATCGACCGCTCCCTCGGCTCACCGGTAGTCGAGCACGGCCCGCGGTCCCGGCACGTCGGGGATGGGGGCGGGCCCGCCGGAGGTGCGCGCCGGCGCGAGGCCGGCCAGCTCGTCGGGGGTCACCGGGACCCGGTTCAGCTCGCGCCCGGTGGCATCCCGGAGTGCTGCCGCGATCGCTGCGGTGGCGACGATGGTCGAGCCCTCGCCGACACCCTTGGCGCCGTACGGCACGCCGGGCTCCGGGTCCTCGACCACCGCCGAGACGACCGGCGGCATGTCCAGGATGGTGGGCAGCAGGTAGTCGGTGAACGACGCGTTGGCGATCCGGCCGTCGCGCAGCTGGATCTCCTCGAGCAGGGCCAGTCCGAGGCCCTGCGCCGCTCCGCCCTCGATCTGCCCCTCCACCCCGCGCGGGTTGAGCGCCTTCCCCACGTCCTGCACGCCGGCCAGCTGGACGACCCGCGCCAGGCCGAGCTCCTCGTCGACCTCGACCACGGCGCGCATCGCCCCGAAGATGAACATCACGTGCGGGTTCTCGCCCTGGCCGCGCTCGTCGAGCGGCGTGGTCGGGCGATGGTGGAACACCTCCCGGGCCTCGACCGGGGTGTCGAGGAAGTGGTCGATCCCGCCGAGCGGCACGTCGCCGTCGAACACCCGGCCGTCCTCCAGGCGCAGCGGGCCGCGCGCCGCGTCGGGGCCGAGCGCCTCCACGACCCGGGCGAGGAGACGCTCCCGGACGGTGGCACAGGCGGTCGCCACGGCACCACCGGCCATCACGGTCTGCCGCGAGGCGGAGGTCGAGCCCCCCGATCCGATCTCCGTGTCGGGTTGCTCCACCACCACCTCGTCCACGCCCAGCTCGGTGCGTGCGATCTGCGCCAGGACGGTGTGCAGTCCCTGCCCGACCTCGATGGCCGCCGTGTGGATGGTCGCGACGGGCCCATCGATCCCGCGCTCGAGGCGCACCGCCGCCTCGCAGGAATCGTCGAAGCCGTAGCTGTAGGCGACGTTCTTGTACCCGAACGCGAGCCCCACCCCGCGCCGGATGTGCTCGCCGCGGCCCACGTTGCCAGCCCCTCCGGGGAGGGTCAGCCGGTCGCGGTCGGTGGGCGGGATGTCGGGCGGCATGGGCAGCGCCGCGCAGCGCTCGAGCACCTCGCGGCCGGGCGCCGACCCGCGGATCGTCTGCCCGGTGGGCAGCACCGACCCGGTGTGCACGGCATTGCGGAGGCGCAGTTCCAGCGGATCCATCCCCAGGGCGGCAGCGAGCTTGTCCATCTGCGCCTCGTGGGCGAAGCAGACCTGCACGGAACCGAACCCGCGCATGGCGCCGGTGGGCGGGTTGTTCGTGTAGACCGAGGTGCCCTCGATCAGCGCGTTGGGCACCTCGTAGGGGCCGGCCGCGAACGTGCAGGCGTTCGCGAGGACCACGGAGGAGGAGGACGTATACGCGCCCGACTCGAGCAGCAGCCGGACCCGCGCGCTGACCAGGGTGCCGTCGCGCCGGGCCCCCGTCCGCGCCCAGATCCGCGCCGGGTGCCGGTGGACGTGGCCGAAGAACGACTCCTCGCGCCCGTACACCATCTTCACCGGCCGGCCCAGGGACAGCGCGAGCAGGCAGGCGTGGATGTGCATGGACACGTCCTCGCGGGCCCCGAAGGCACCGCCCACGCCGGCACAGTGGAGCCGCACCTTCTCCTCGGGCAGCCCGACGCAGGGGGCGATCTGCCGGCGATCGCTGTGCAGCCACTGCGTGGAGACATGCAGGTCCACGCCGCCGTCGGGGGCCGGGATCGCCAGGCCCGCCTCCGGGCCGAGCGGCGCCTGGTCCTGCATCCCGACCTCGTAGTACCCCTCCACCCAGACGTCGGCCCGGGCATCCGGGTCGCCGTGCACGATGCGGACGTGCCGCATGACGTTGCCGACCTCGGTGACGGCGGGCGCGTCCGGGCGCAGGGCGGCCTCCATGTCGGTCACCGCGGGGAGCGGCTCGTACTCGACGCGTACCGCGGCGACCGCCGCGCGGGCCTGCTCGGGGTCGTCGGCCGCCAGGACCGCCACCGGCTCGCCGGCGTAGCGGACGATGCCCTCGGCCAGTACCGGCTGGTCCTCGTACTCCAGGCCGTAGCGGCGCCTGGCCGGCAGGTCGGCCGCGGTCAGCACGCGGCGCACGCCGGGGAGTGCCAGGGCGGGTGCGACGTCGATCGACCGGATGCGGGCACTCGGATGCGGGCTGCGCACCGTGGCGCCGTAGAGCATCCCCTCCTCCCAGAGGTCGCTCCCGTAGGCGAACGACCCGAGGGCCTTGGGGAGGCCGTCGATCCGGGCGGCGGAGGTCCCGATGCGGCCCGCCCGCCCGGCCAGTCCGACGCCCCGAGCTTCTACCGCCATCTCACCGACCTCCCTCGCCGTGCAGGGCCACCGTTCCGGCGGCCCCGGTCGCGGCGATGCGGGCGGCCACCCGGTGGCCGCGCGCCGCCAGCGATGTCTCGTCGACGTTCGCGAGCTGGCCGTCCCGGACCACGACGCGCCCCTCGACCAGCAGGTGCCGGACCCGCTGCGGCCAGGCCAGCACGATCCCCGCGACCGGGTCCGCCTCGATCCCGGCGGTCGCCAGGCCCGTCACGTCGAACAGCGCGATGTCCGCCCGCCGGCCCGGCTCGATCGCGCCCAGGTCGTCGCGCCCCAGGCAGGCGGCACCGCCGCGGGTGCCCAGGCGCAGCGCCTCCCGCGCGGTCATCGCCGCGGGGCCGCCCCGGCCGCGGGCCACCATGAGCGCCTGCCTGGCCTCGCCGAGCATGTGGCCGCCATCGTTCGACGCGGAGCCGTCCACGCCGAGCCCGACCGGGACGCCCGCGTCCACCAGCTCCCGAACCCGGGCCATCCCCGAGCCGAGCCGCAGGTTGGACGTGGGGCAGTGGGCCACGGCGGTGCCGGAGGCGGCGAGCTTCGCGATGTCGCCGTCCGACAGATGCACCGCGTGCGCCAGCCAGACGTCGTCGCCCAGGAAGTCCTGGCGCTCCAGGAGGTCGACGGGGCGGCATCCGAACCGCTCGAGGCAGAACGCCTCCTCGTCCGCGGTCTCGGCGATATGCGTGTGCAGGCGCACCCCGAGGTGTCGCGCCAGGGCCGCCGACTCCCGCATCAGGGGGTCGCTGGCCGAGAACGGGGAGCAGGGCGCGATGCCGATGCGGACCATGGCGCCCGGCGCGGGATCGTGCCAGGCCGAGACGGCCTGCTCGGTCTCCGCGAGCACGACGTCGGTCTCCTGGGTCACGACATCCGGGGGGAGCCCCCCGCGGGAGGCCCCGAGGTCCATGGAGCCGCGCGTGGCGTGGATGCGCATGCCGATCGCGCGCGCCGCCTCGATCTCCGCCGCGAGCAGGTCGCCGCGGCCCGCCGGGAAGACGTAGTGGTGGTCCGCGGCGGTGGAGCAGCCCGAGAGGGCGAGTTCCGCGAGCCCGGCGCCTGCCGCGGCGCCGACCCACTCGGCGTCGAGTCCCGCCCACACCGGGTAGAGCTCGGTGAGCCAGCCGAAGAGGCCCGACTCCTGGGCGCGTGCCCGGGTGAGGACCTGGTACAGGTGGTGATGGGTGTTGACCAGTCCGGGGATGGCCACGCAGCCCGTGCCGTCGACGACCTGCGCCCCCTCCCGCAGCGGGGCGGGCGGCTCCCCGGCCCCGACCCACGCGACCACGCCGTCCTCGACCAGGATCGACGCGTTCCGCAGCTCGGTGCCCGCGTCGTCCATGGTCGCCACGGCCGCGCAGCCGGCGACAAGGGTCCGGTTCATGGCGTCACCTGGTCCATCCGGTCGGCTGCAAGGCGGACCGCGTCCAGGATCTTCTCGTAGCCCGTGCAGCGGCAGAGGTTGCCGGAGAGCGCCTCGCGCACCGTCTCCTCGGACGGGTGGGGATCGCGGCGGAGCAGGTCCGCCACCGCCACCTCGAAGCCCGGCGTGCAGAAGCCGCACTGCACCGCGCCGGCCTCCAGGAACGCCTCCTGCACCGGGTGGAGGACCCCATCGTGGGACAGGGATTCGATCGTCTCGACGTGGCGGCCGTCCGCCTGCGCCGCCAGGACCAGGCACGAGCAGACGAGCTCGCCGTCCAGCCAGACCGAGCAGGAGCCGCACTCGCCCTGCTCGCAGGCGTTCTTCGTCCCCCAGAGGCCCAGGTCGTCGCGCAGCATCGAGAGAAGGCTGGCGCCGGGCCACACTTCGGCCTCCCGCCAGCCGCCGTTCACGTTCAGTCGGACCAGCACGTCGTGCCTCCTCGCCGTCTCAGCCCGCCGCCAGGCGCCGGTCGTCCAGCGCCCAGGTCAGGGCACGCCGCGCCAGCACCGCGCACGCGTGGCGGCGGTACGCAGCCGTCCCGCGGATGTCGTCGATCGGCCGCGCCGCCGCGGCGGCCAGCTCGCCGAAGCGCCCCAGGGCGTCTGCCGGGACCTCGGCCCTCGGGTCCGCCCAGGCACCCGACTCATCCAGGATGCCCGCCCCGAAGGCCTCTGCCTCGGGGGCGCGGAGGATGGTGGGTCCCACCGATCCCAGGGCGATCCGGATGCGGCGGGCCGCGGTGTCCAGCTGGAGCGAGACTCCCGCGATCGCGATCACCATGGCGTTGCGGGTCCCGACCTTTGAGAAGGACCCGGGCCCGTCGGGCTGCCGCCACTCCACCGCCACGATCAGCTCGTCGGGGGCGAGAGCGTTGCGCTTCGGCCCCACCAGGAACTCGCGCCAGGGGATGCGCCGGGTCCCCGCGGTCGAGGCGGCCACCACCTCCGCGTCGTAGACGGCGAGCACGGGCAGCGAGTCGCCCGCGGGCGACGCCGTTCCCAGGTTGCCGCCCACCGTCCCGCGGTTGCGGATCTGGGGCGATCCCACGGTCCGGGCGGCCTGCGCCAGCGCCGGGTGGTCGGCCAGCTCGCGGATGATGCGCGCGTACGTGACCCCGGCGCCGAGAGTGACGCGGCCGTCCTCCCGGCCGATCACCTGGAGCTCGGGTAGCCGCGACACGTCGAGGATCGCCTCGGGGCGGCGCCGGCCGAAGTTGAGCTCGACCATCAAGTCCGTGCCGCCCGCGATCGGGATGGCCTGGGGATGCGCCGCCCGGACCTCGAGAGCCTCGTACAGCGACGACGGCCGGAAAACCTCCACGACTCAGAACCTCCCTCCCGCGGGCGCCCCGTCCGTGGCCGGCAGGGTGCGCAGCGGGTGCAGGAACGGACCCGCGCAGACGGCCTGCGCGTGCGCGCCAACGTCATGCATGGCCGTCATCACCGGCCTCGGCGGCGTGCCCGCCACGGCGGGCCAGCCTCGGAACCGCCGCCCGCGCGGCGGGCGAGTCGCGCATCGGGAGACGCGTCCGGCGCTCGCCGTCGTAGGCGTACAGCGCCCCTGCCACGGCCCCCGCCGTGGGAACGAGCGCGACCTCGCCCACGCCCTTCGCGCCGTACGGCCCGTACGGGCTCGGTTCCTCGATGAAGATGACCTCCACGGGCGGCATGCCCGACGGAGGGATGATCCCGAGTGATTTCAGGGTCATGGTCACGGGGACGCCGTCGCGCACCACGAACTCCTCGGTCAGCGAATGACCGAGGCCCATGTGCACGCCGCCCTCGATCTGCCCCTCCAGGAGCGTGGGGTTGATCGCCCTGCCCACGTCGTGCGCGGCCACGACCTTCGCGATGCGCCCTTCGTCGTCCAGGATCACCACCTGCGTGGCCCACGCGTAGGCGAAGTGCGTCACCGGGTTCTCGATCGACATGTCGTCCGGCGAGGTCGTCCAGTCCACCTTGAACTCGCCGTAGAACTCGCGCCCCGCGAGCGAGGCCAGCGGCCGGTCGCCGAGCTCGGCGCGCAGCTTCGCCGCCGCATCCATCACCGCGCGCCCGCCCAGCATGGTGCCGCGCGATGCGGTCGTCTGGCCGGTGTCCAGCTCGTAGCGGGTGTCCACCCCGACGCTGACTCGCTCGTGCGGGATGCCCAGCTCCTCGCAGGCGATCTGCGCCAGGACCGTGTCGACGCCCTGCCCCATCTCCGTCCACGAGTGGAAGAGCGACAGGCTGCCGTCGGCCTCGGGCCGCAGGATCGCCCGGCCGTACTCGGTGACCCCGTTGCCGACGCCGGAGTTCTTCACCGCGCAGGCGATCCCGGCGTGGCGCGCGGCCCTGTAGGCGTCCCGGACGGCGAGGAGCGTCTGCTTCAGGCCCACCCCGGGGCCGAGCAGCTGGCCGGTGCCGAAGCGATCGCCCTCGGCGAGGGCGTTGCGCCAGCGCATCTCCCAGCCGTCGATCCCCACGCGCTCGGCGAGGCGGTCCACCATGCCTTCGATCGCGAAGTTCGCCTGGTTCGCACCGAAGCCACGCATCGCGCCGCAGGGCGGGTTGTTCGTGTAGACCGCGGAGGCCTCCACAGATCG
>JAJYGO010000282.1 GCA_021785115.1 Chloroflexota bacterium
CCATCGCCCTCTCCCAGTCGACTGACCACATCCTCAGCTTCTTCACGATGCTGCGCACCGAGCTGGGCTTCTACGTGGCCTGCCTCAACCTGCACGACCGGCTCGCCGCGGCGGGCGGGCCGGTGGTCTTTCCCGAAGTGTCGGCGGGGGCCCCGGTACTCACGGGGCGGGGCCTGTACGACCCCTGCCTGTCCCTGGAGACCGCCGGCCCCGTGGTCGGCAACGACGTGGCCGCCGACGGTCGGCGGCTGGTGATGGTCACCGGCGCCAACCGGGGCGGCAAGTCCACCTTCCTGCGCAGCATCGGCCTCGCACAGCTGATGCTCCAGTGCGGCATGTTCGTGGCCGCCGAGCAGTTCCGGGCCGACGTGTGCGACGGCGTGTTCACGCACTTCGCCCGCGAGGAAGACGAGTCCATGACGAGCGGCCGGTTCGACGAGGAGCTGGGCCGGATGCGGGGGATCGTGGGACAGGTGGGCCGCGGCAGCCTGGTCCTGCTCAATGAATCGTTCGCCTCGACCAACGAGCGTGAAGGATCGGAGATCGCGGGGCAGATCGTGCGGGCCCTCGTGGACTCCGGCGTGAAGGTCTGCTACGTGACCCACCTGTTCGACCTTGCCCGGGCGTTCCATGGTCAGCCGTCACTGAGGGCCCTCTTCCTGCGCGCCGAACGGCTGGACGACGGCACGCGGACGTTCCGCCTGGTCGAGGGCGATCCGCTGCCGACCAGCTTCGGGGAGGACGTCTACCGCCAGGTGTTCGGCGAGACGATCGCCGCGAGTACACTCCCTGACGTGGCGATGAGGCTCGCCGCACCGGACGCCGAGCGCCGGAGAACCGCGGAACCGTCCGCTGATGGCCTCTGCGCGTGACGTGCAGGAGGGATCGGCCATCGCCGCGAACGAATCCGGCCACCCGCGGGGGACCGGGATGGCAACCTCGTCCGGTGCCGCGGCAGCCACCGGGACCGACGCCGGGGCCGTCGCCGGGGCCGTCGCCGGGGGCGATGCCACGCGGCATCACCGTTCCCGGCCGACGGTGCGGCTCAACGAGGCCCAGAGGCGCGCCCTGGCGATCACCGTCCGGCTCCTCGAGGAACGGCTGAGCACCATCCGCGACCTGCTGGATCGCGATGACGGCGGCGTCCTCTACGAGCGCCAGAGACCGCGGTTCACGCCGGAGGAGACGGCGCGCATCGAGGCGCTGCTCGCGCGCATGCACGGGGTCATCGCGTCGGTCGGGGAAGCCTTTGCCCTTCCCCGCGAGGAACGGGACGCGCGCGGGATGATCGTGGCCCTGCTCGCGATGTCGTGGCAGAGCCTGGGCGAGATCGACGCGCGCGGCATGCGCGCCTACGGCGAGACCGATCCTGCGCTGGGCCGGGAGCTCGACCCGTACGTCCGTGAACTGATGGATCTGGTGCTGGCCCTGGAGACCGCCGTCGCCGGCGGGTGACCCGCAGGCAGCCCGGGCCACCGGGCGGATCGACCCGCTGCCGGACGGATCGACGAGCCCGGCGGACAAGCTCGCCGCCGGGCCGCTCAGCCTGCCGCCGGAGCCGCCAGCCGCGCGAGCGTGACGTTGAGGTAGGCCGGGTCCTCGCTCACGTCGCGCACGACCTGGAGGCACGCGGGCAGCTCCGGGGCCGGCGCGTCCGAGCGGTCGAACTCGATCTCCAGCACCGCGAGATCCGGAGGCCGGTCGAAGACGTCCACCTCCAGGGTGTTACCGGCGTACGCGAAGACGTGCCGGGTCTTGCGGATCGGGCCACGGGAGGGATCGGCCTCTTCGAGCAGCCGTCGGTAATCGGCCTCGGGGATCGCCACCTCGCCTTCAATCCGCACGATCCCGGACAGCATCCGCTTCTCGGTGTAGGTGTACTCGACGCGGTCTCCGTGCACGGTCCGGCGGACGCGCCGGACGGGCGCCTCCGGGGTGCCCAGCAGGTACATCTGCTCGATCCGCAGCGACTCCGCGCCGAGTGCCCGCAGGTCCTCCTCGGAGGGAGGCGCGGCGAGCAGCCACTTCCGCTCGATCTCGAGCCTTCCCCTGCTACTCATGGCCATCTCCCGCCAGATCCTGCGCCCCCGGGGCGGGATCTGCACCCTCGCGTGGAGCCGGCGCCCCGGATCCCGCGGATCCCGGCGCAGCCCCGGGCACGGGGGCCCTTCCCTTCGTGGCCCCGGTGCGCAGGATGCGCTCCAGCTCCGCAGTGCCCGACCCGTCGATCGGCACCTGCCACAGGCGCGCCACCGTCCGCTCGTGATCGTAGCGACGGCCCGCCAGCAGCACGTCGCCGTCCTCCCAGATCGCGTAGGACGCGAGCGGCATCCCGTGTCGCGGCTGGCCCACGCTGCCGGGGTTCAGCACGGTGACCCCGTCGAAGCGGGCGAGGACCGGGCGGTGCGTGTGCCCGTAGAGCAGCCAGTCCGCGTCGACCCCGGCGAGCTGGCGGCGCCACTCCTCCTCGGGGGTCTCCGGCGGGAGATACGTGTACAGGGGGTCGAGCGGCGCCGCGTGCACCGCCTCGAACCGTGCCCCGCCGAACGAGAACCGGCTCCGCAGCGGCAGGCTGCCGAGGAAGGCCCGGTCCCGTTCGTCGAGCGCCGTGCGGGTCCAGGCCGCGCTCGCCTCCGCGAGCGCGGCCCAGGCAGGGGCGGCGCCGGTGGGGGCGTCGTGGGCCACCGCCTCGTCGTGGTTCCCACGCACCGCGTAGGTGGCATGGCGGCGCACCCACTCGACGACCGCCGCGGGATCCGGCCCGTAGTCGACCGCGTCGCCGAGGAACGCCACCGCGTCGGCGCGTTCCGCGATGCGCTCGAGGGCGGTCAGGTTCGCGTGGAGATCGCTGACGATGAGCAGACGCATGGTTCAGTTGACCTCGTAGGCGGCCGTCACGTCGCGGCCGTCATGGTCCAGCACCACGATGGTGGGCGTCCAGCCGATCTCGTTCCGCATGGTGGCGCGGAGCTCGTCGGCGACTCGCTCCACGACAAGCGACGAGGGCCAGTCCACCGGTCGCTCGGCCAGTGCCCACCCCTCCGGTCCGATGGCCCGGACCACCACGCCCTGAAGACGACGTCGGGGCCGCGGCGTCTCCGTCATCGCCCCGTCACCGGTGAGCGGCCGCGACCATCAGGCCCACGACCACGGCTTCGATCGTGACGATCCCCCCGAACAGCAGGCGATCCCGCCTCGAGAACGGCGGAACGCCCGGCACGGCGACCGAGCGCATGGTGCGAACCAGGTGGTCTGCCACCGTGTCGAGCCGCCGCTCCCTCTCAACCGGGGAGAGTGCCACGGTGCCCGGTGCCGACGCGACCAGCGCCGCCGCGACCGGAGCCGGCGGTGGGCGCCGTCCTGGCAGCGCGTCGCGACGGCGCGCCCGTGAGGCGCGCCGTCGCTGGGCAGACCGGCGCACGGCGCTCCCCGCCGCGGACAGGCGCCCGGGGCCAGGCCCCGCGTCGCCGCGGGCCGCGGTATCGGAGTGAGTCTCGGAAACCATGACAGCCTCCGCACGATCGTGCAGAGGCTGTCAGCGTCATGAGCGGATCGTCGGCAGGACCGACCGGGCGAGCCTCATCGCCCGCCCGTATCGTAGCAGCGCGTCAGCGGATGTAGGCCCGCACGGGATCCCCGCCGGCGAACCGGGCGGCTGCCCCCAGCTCTTCCTCGATCCGCATCAACCGGTTGTACTTGGCCACCCGCTCGGACCGCGAGGGCGCGCCGCTCTTGATCTGGCGGATGCCGGCTCCCACCACGAAGTCCGCGATGGTGGTGTCCTCCGTCTCGCCCGAGCGGTGGCTCACGACGGCGCCCCACCCCGCGTCGAACGCCGTCTGGACGACCTCGAGCGTCTCGGTGAGCGTGCCGATCTGGTTGAGCTTGATCAGGATCGCGTTCGCAGTGGACTCCTCCAGGCCGCGCGCCAGGCGCTCCGGGTTCGTGACGAAGATGTCGTCGCCCACCAGCTGGACGCGGGACCCCAGCCGGCGGGTCATCTCCTGCCAGCCGGCCCAGTCGTCCTCCGCGAGGCCGTCCTCCAGCGAGAAGATCGGGTAGCGGCTGATCCAGTTCTCCCACAGGTCGACCAGCTCGCCCGAGTCGAGCGTCCGTCCCTCCTTGGCCAGCCGGTAGCGGTAGGGCTTGCCGTCCCCGCCCGATTCGACGAGCTCACTCGTCGCGGGATCCAGGAAGACCGCCACGTCCTCACCGGGCCGGTACCCCGCGCGCTCGATGGAGCGCACGACCGTCTCGATCGCCGCCTCGTTGGACGACAGCGTCGGCGCGAAGCCGCCCTCGTCGCCCTGGCCGGTCGCCATGCCCCGGTCGTGGAGCTCGGCGCGCAGCGCCTGGAAGACCTCGGACCCGTACCGCAGCGCCTCGGCGAAGGTGGTCGCCCCGATCGGCGCGACCATGAACTCCTGGAAGTCGCAGGAATCCACCGCGTGCCGGCCGCCGTTGAGGATGTTGAACTGGGGCAGTGGCAGGGTCCAGGAGCGCAGTCCGCCCAGGTGCCGGTACAGCGGCAGGTCGTTGTCCGCCGCGGCGGCCCGTGCGACGGCGAGCGAGACGCCCAGGATCGCGTTCGCGCCGAGCCGGCCCTTGTTCGGCGTTCCGTCCAGCTCGATCATCGCGCGGTCGAGGGCCACCTGGTCGTCGGCGTCCATCCCCTCGACGGCCGGGCCGAGGGTATCGTTGACGTTGGCGACGGCCTTGAGGACGCCCTTGCCGTTGAACCGGCCCTTGTCGCCGTCCCGCAGCTCGACGGCCTCGTGGCTCCCGGTGGACGCTCCGGACGGGATCCCGGCTCGGCCGCTGGCGCCGTCCTCCAGCTCGACGTCGACCTCGACGGTGGGGTTGCCGCGCGAGTCGAGGATCTCGCGGGCGTGCACGGATGCGATGGCAGTCATGAATGGTGCCTCCATGCCCGGCCGGAGGTCGCCCGACGTCCGGGCCATTGGCCCACGCGACGACTCGGCCGCAAAGTCCCTGACAGAGTACGCGTACCGCGCCGGATGTCACCGGCCGGACGGCCCGCCGAGCGCTCGCGACATGGCCACGCGCTAGAATCGCGGTCGGCGATGAAGCCCGCCGGTCGCCACGGCGACGAGATGCGGTTCCGCTGACGGCTTCTACCTCGATCGCGATTGCGAGAGGTGGAGCATGTCCGAGCAGACCATCGAGGCAGCGACTCCGCGGCCTGAGGGCGATCCAGTCGCTCGGGGGACGGTTCCGGCCACGGCTGGCGCCGAGGGACCGTCAGGCGATGCCGGCGGGGGTCCGTCGGGCGCTGCCGGGGAGGGCCCGTCGCGCCTCTGTCCCGCCTGCTACGCGATCAACGCCTGGGCTCGTGCCACCTGCGAGCGGTGCGGTGCGCCGCTGCAGACCACCCGCGATTTCGACGCCGGGCTGATCTGGGCGCTGGACCACCCTGACACCGCGACCGCGATGCTGGCTGCCCGCGTGCTCGCCGAGCGGCGCCAGGTGCAGGCCATCGAGCCGCTCGCTCGCCTGGCGCGCCGCGAGGGCGATCCCTACCGGGCCGCCGCCGCAGTGCGTGCACTCCGGTCGTTCCAGGGGCACTCTGCCGCGGACGCCGCCATCTCCGAAGCTCGGCGGCATCCCTCGGTGATCGTGCGCCGCGCGGCCGCCGACCCCGCGGAGGCGGGACCGGGGGACGGACGATGAACACCGTGGAGCTGGCCGTGGACGAGGCCCTCGGCCCGGGGCTGGACGTGATCGTGGATGCCGGGGTGGCGCGCGGCGTCGGCGGGCGGGCAGACGGGCTCTGGCTCGGCCTGGACCGTGCCCACCTGGTCGACTCGGACGACGGGCGCGGGGTGGAGGTCCCGGCCGTGGTCGCCCTGCCGGCATCGAGCTTCGCCGGGTGTCGCGTGGAGGCCGAACTGGTTGGTGCCCTGGTGGAGGGCGACCGCACGGTGCTGGTGGGGCGGCTGGCCGGGCAGCCGACACCCTCCGAAGCCGTGATCCGCACGGTTGCCAGGGCTCCCGTCGGGCGCTGGCTGGACGCGGCGGCTGCCGACCGCGTGGCCAGGGAGGCGCGCCAGCGCCACCGGGTGCGGCGACAGGCCGGCCGCGTCCACGGCGGGCGAGCATGGCAGTCGGCCGGGGACGACCCGGTCCAACGGCGGTTCACCACGCCATACTCGCAGGCCGAGTACCGGCTCGACCGCCTCCCGCCGCGCTTCGGCCGCGGGCTGGAGGGGCTCCTCGACGAGGACGAGCGGCTGGTCTATGCCATCGAGCGCCCACCGGACTCGCTGCGCGGCGGCCGGCTCGGGCTCTCCCGACGCGCCGCCGAGCGCCGGGCGGGGCTGCTGCTGCTGACCGACCGCCAGCTGATCTGGATGGTCGACCACATGCCCCCCGACCGCTACCTGATGGACTGGGGCGTGGATGCCCGCCTGGTCGCCGTCGAGGCGGTACGTGACGTGCGGCTGACCGGCGACGACGTCATCGAGCTGCACGTGCAGACTCCGGGAGGGGGCGCGCGCTTCCCGCTCCCCGGGGAGCTGCGTGCCGAGGCGGAGGTGCTGCGCGACCTGGTGGCGAGGTTCCTGCCGGCCCCCGGCATGAACGCCCTCCTGCGCCGCTACGCGCCAGCCGCCGTGGAGTTCGACGCCGCCCCGGCGTCGCTCTTCCGGCAGGGACCCGACGCGGTCCGGGAGGTGGCGGCGATGCAGGCGAGGCTCGCCCCCGAGGAGCTCCTGGCCGCGTTCTACGCCCCGCGGCGCGAGGGGCACCCGGAGGCCACGGTCACGGGGGTCACCTGCTCGCGGATCGCGCTGCTGCGGAAGGGCGACGCGCGGGTGATCGACCTGGCCGGCCTGCGCGACATCTCGATCACGCTGTCGCCCCTCCTCGGGCGGGTCGAGCTGAGCCGGTCGACCCCGTCACCCGAGGCGCCCAGCGCGACGTTCACCTACCCAGCCACCATGTCCGCCGCCGCCACCGCGCTCCTGCGCGTGCTGCGCCGGGCGTGGGCCGACCGCGCGTCCACGGGGCCGATCGACGAGGAGCATGCTGCCGGTCCGCGGCGGGCCGAGGGCGCCGCCGGCGCGCGCCGTCGGGTCGCCTGAACGTCACCCGAGGAGTTGCCGGATGGCCTGCCATCCTCCGCACCAGCCGACGGCGCCGAGCAGCGCCGCCCGGTCCACGGGCGTGTCGAGCCCCTGGTTCGCCCACCCGAAGGAGCGCGCGTAGGTCCGCAGGTGGCGGGAGAGCTGCGCGACGAGCCGGCGCTGCTCCGCCAGGCCGGAGTCGCCGGGGACGCGGAGGTCGGCCGCAAGGTGGAGCCGGCACCGGAGCAAGGAGTCGTTCCTCGCGCACGCCCCGCAGATCCACGGTTCCCAGTGCGCCCGCGTGTCAAGGGCCAGGCGCCGGAGCGGCTCGAGGTCGCGGCCGCGCGCCACGATCTCCGCGGGCACCGCGGCGACCAGCGCCCGGTGGGCGTCGTCCGGCTCGCACACGAGACACGGTTCCTCGGCCTGGAGGGAGGCAGCGATCCGCGACCGCTCGAAGAGGCGCCGGGCCGCGAGGGCGCGCACGGCCCGGTCGAAGACGTTGTCGTAGACCACCGCCGGGCGGAACATCCACCCCTCGTTGAGCGACGCCTCGACCGCCAGGAACCCCAGCGCGTGCCGCTGGCACATCCCCCAGGCGCCCAGCAGACGCACCTGCGCCTGCGGCTCGTCGATGGCGCCTGCGCCGAGCCATGCGAGGTGGCGGATCTCCCGGTCGGCGAGCGGCTGCCGCACGCGGTCGACGTACCCCGTGTGCGCCAGGTACCCCGTGTGCGCCAGCTCGTCCGTGGCCATGGCTCCAGGCGTTTCGCTGCCCCCTTGCCGGTCCCCGCCGCGCGTCGTCCCGTCCGCGGCCCGTGCCGACGGCGCCGGCCCGTGTGGACCATCGCGATGCCGTCCCGTCCGGATAAACAGAATGGCTCCTGGTCGACGACCAGAAGCCATCACCCGACGAGCGGGACAGGCGCGAGCTTCATCGCGCGGTTCAATTGCCGGCAGGGTACCGCATTCCCCGCCCGCGCGGGCCGGAGCGACTATGCCGTCCCGGCCCGCACGCCCATCCCGTCGAGTGCCGCCACGTAGGCCGCCTCGTCGCGCGCCGTGCTCGACGGGTTGTGGATCGCGTACCGCACCACCCCGTCGGCGTCGAGAATGAACGTGCCTCGCTCGGCGTACCCCTGCTCCTCGCTCCAGACGCCGTACAGCTTCGCGACCCGGCCGACCGGCCAGCGGTCCGAGAGGAACCGGTTGCCGTACCGCTGGTCCGCGCGCCAGGCCCGCAGCGCGTGCGTCGAGTCGACGCTGACCCCGAGCACGGTGACACCGCGGCGCTCGTAGGCGTCCCAGTCGTCGCGGATCGCGCACAGCTCGCCCGTGCATGTGGAGCTGAAGGCGAGCGGGAAGAAGACCAGCATCACGGGACGGCCGCGCAGGTCGCTCAGCGTCACCGGCTGCTTGTCCTGGTCGAGCAGCGTGAAGTCCGGGGCAAGGTCGCCGACGGCGGGCATGGTGTCCTCCGAGCGTCTCGTTCGTCGACTGGTATACGGTCGGGCTCGCCGCGCGGATTGCCGCGGCCGGTCAGTCCGTCGGGCGCGCGGCCGCCGCCGGGGACGCCGGGCCGATCCGCTCGCCCAGGAACGGGCGCAGGACCCGCGGCACCACCACCGACCCGTCCGGCTGCTGGCAGACCTCGAGGATGGCGGCGAACGTGCGCGCCAGCGCGAGACCGGAGCCGTTGAGGGTGTGGAGGATCTCCGGCCGGCCGCCCGGCTCGGGCCGCCAGCGGATGTTCATCCGCCGCGCCTGGTAGTCGCGGAAGTTGGAGACCGAGCTGACCTCCAGCCACCGCTCCACGCCGGGCGCCCAGACCTCCAGGTCGTACTTCTTGGCCTGCACGAAGCCCATGTCCCCGGTGGCCATCAGCTTGACGCGGTAGGCCAGGCCCAGGCGCTGCAGCAGCGTCTCCGCGGCCCGGGTCAGCCACTCGAGCGCGGCGCCGGAGGCGTCCGGCCGCTCGAAGAGGACCATCTCCACCTTGTCGAACTGGTGGACCCGCAGGATCCCCCGCGTGTCCTTGCCGGCCGCCCCCGCCTCCCGGCGGAAGCACGGCGTGTACGCGCAGTAGCGGATCGGCAGGCGGTCCGCCTCGATGATCTCGTCGCGGTGCAGGTTGGTGACGGGGACCTCGGCGGTGGGGACGAGGTACAGCTCGTCGCGGGTCACCGCGTACATCAGGTCTTCCTTGTCCGGGATCTGCCCGGTCCCGCGCGCGGACGCGGTGTTGACCAGCGCCGGGGGCCAGATCTCGGTCATGCCGTGCTCGCGGGTATGCACGCCGATGAACCAGTCGATCAGCGCGCGCTCCAGCGCCGCACCCGTGCCGCGGTAGACGGGGAACCCGGATCCCGCGATCTTGGCGCCGGCCGGCAGGTCCAGCATCCCGAGCGCCTCGCCCACCTCCCAGTGCGGCCGACGCACCCAGGGGCCCGAGCCATCCGCTCCCCCACCGGTCGATTCCTCGTGCCGTGCGGGCTCGCCCCACGTCCGCACGATCACGCTGTCGTCCTCGCCACCCACCGGCACGTCCGGGTCGGCCGGGTTGGGGATCCGCAGCAGCGCGTCCTCCAGCTCGGCCTCGACGGCCACGAGCTCGGCGTCGATGGCGGCGATCCGCTCGCCCGCCCCGGTGGACGACCGGCGCAGCGCGGCGACCTCGTCGCCCTGGGGCGACGCCCCGCCGCGGATGGCGTCGCCGATCCGCTTCGAGAGCGCGTTCCGCTCGGCACGCAGGGCGTCCCCCTCGCCGAGCAGGCTGCGACGGCGGGCATCGAGGCGGAGCGCCGCGTCCACCACCGAGGGATCCTCGCCCTTGTCGATGGCGCCCTGGCGGACCCGGTCCGCGTCGTCGCGCAGTCGCTGCAGCCCGATGCTCATGCCGATGCCTCCCCTGGCTGGGCGGACGCCCCGTCGTCCTCCGGCCCGGGAGCCCACCCGGCCGCCTGGCGCAGACGTTCGATGACGAACTCCCGCTCCAGGGCGGCCAGCAGCCAGCCCGCGCGAGGCCCGTTGGTGCGACCCAGGAACGCGAGATAGACGGCGCCGAACGCGCGGCCGGCCGGGAGCGCCGCCTCCTCGGCGACGCGGAAGATCAGGTCCTGCCACGCATCGCCCGACACCGGGCGGGCGACGCCGGCGGCGAGGGCGAGCGCGCCGAGGTAGGTGCGCTGCTCGTCCGACAGCCCGTGGCGCGCCTCGGCGGGCAGCTCATCCCGGACGGCGATCCGCGCGCGGTCCGGCGCGTAGCCGGCCAGCCATGCCCGGGCCGCACGGACGCGATCGGCCAGGATCACCTGCTCCGCAAGGTCGAGCGGGACGCCCTTCTCTGCCGCGATCCGCCCGTCGATGTCGACCGCGGGGACCTGGGCGAGCATGGCCACCTGCGCGAAGTCCGGGCGGAACCGGCCCGCCTCGGCAGCCGGATCCGCCTCCGGGTCGAGGAGGCTGAGGGCGAAGATCCGCGCGTGGTCGGGCGGCAGCTCGCCCTTCACCTCGCCGCCCGCCGTGGCCACCGCCACCCGGTCGAACTCGTCGAAGAGGCGGGGGATGGTGTCCCCGGCCGGGTCGAAGTCGATGGCGTGGCTCGGGCGGTGGCGCAGGAAGAGGAAGCGGAGCAGCTCCGGGGGGAGGACCTCGGCCATGGTGTGCGCCGCCGCCCCGCGCCCCTTGCTGGTGCTCATCTTCCGCCCGCCGATGTTGAGGAACTCGTAGGGCAGGTTGATGGGGGGCTCGCGCTCGAAGATCTCGCGGGCGATGGCATCGGAGCGGTCCCGCGAGCCGCCCGCGGTGGCCAGGTCCTTGCCGTTGGGCTCGATGGTGACCCCGAAGATGCTCCACTGGGCGGCCCATTCGAGGTTCCAGGGGAGCTTGGCGCGTCCGCCGAACGGCGCCACCCAGCCGGAATGGCCGCACCCGGTGGCCCAGGTCACCAGGTCGGGTCGGCACTCGTAGCGCACCCGCTCGCCGTCCCAGTCCGTGACGATGGTGGTCCCCACCTTGCCGCACTGCTCGCAGATCACGCTGACGGGATGCCAGGTCGGCGGGTGCTGCACGTTCGCCACGCGCCGGTAGATCTCCCGGACGCGATCCGCGCGGTCCAGGGCCAGCCGGACGTAGGGGTCCACCGCGCCGGTGGGATAGACCTCGCTCATCCAGTAGGTCTCGGGGTGGATCCCCAGCCCGGCGAACGTGTCCAGGAAGAGGCCCGCGAAGTGCCGGGCGTAGCTGGCCGCACCGCTCCCCTCCGGGGCCGGGACATGTGCGAGCGGGACGCCCATGTAGCGCTCCACGGCGTCCGGCGTCAGCAGCGCCTGGGCGTCCATGGGATCCAGGTCGTCCACGCCGTAGAGGAGCCGCGCCTCCAGACCGCGCTCGCGGAGCGCGCGCCAGATGGCGTCCAGCACCACCGGACCGCGCAGGCTCCCGACGTGGACCGTGCCGGAGGGCGTCTTGGAATCGTTGACGACCTGCGGGCCGCTCAGGCGCGCGGCAAGCTCATCGGCCCAGTACACCGTCTCCTCCGGCCGTCCGCGACGGCGTCAGCCGATGCTCTCGATCTCGTAGGTGAAATCGCCGCTCGGCACGTGGACGACCACGCGATCCCCCTTGCGATGCCCGAGCAGGGCGCGCCCGACCGGCGACTCGTTGGAGATCCGCCCGGAGCCGGGGTCCGCCTCGGCCGAACCGACGATGTGGAACGTCTCGGTCCCGTCCGTGGAGGTGACCACCACCGTCGAGCCGATCTGGACGTGGTCCGACGAATGGTTCTCGTCGATCAGCACGGCGTTCCGGATCAGCGCCTCCAGCGTCTGGATGCGGCCCTCGACGAACGCCTGCTCGTTCTTGGCGTCCTCGTACTCGGCGTTCTCCGCCAGGTCACCGTGCTCCTTGGCGTCGTGGATGCGGGCGGCCACCTCGGCGCGACGGACGTTCACCAGCTGGTCGAGCTCAGCTCGCAGCTTCTCGAGCCCATCGTGAGTGAGGTAACCGGGCTTGTTGTTCACAGACCGCTCCAGTGGGTGACAGGCTGCAAGAGGAAAGAACCCCCGGCGCGTCGACGGGGCGCGTCAGGAGTTCTGTTAGCGGGAGATTCTATGGCGCCCGCTGCGCCGGTGTCAAAGCGCAGATGACGCCGGCGGCCGTTCCTGGAGCCGGGCGAGGCGCCTGCGGGCCCGCCGCAGCGAGCCCCGGTCGGCGAAGGCCACGAAGAGCGTGTCGTCCCCCGCCACGGATCCCGCCACCTCCGGCCAGTGGGCGCGGTCCAGCGCCGACGCGATGGCGTGCGCGCTGCCCGAGAGGGTGCGCAGCACCAGCAGCAGCCCGGCCTCCCGGACGTCCACGGGCAGGTCGCGGAGCAGCGCGGCAAGCCGGTCCTCGGCGCTGGGCTCCGCGTCGTCGAGCGGCTCCGGCAGGGCATAGACGGCCGCGCCGTTGCGGGGCACCTTGACGAGCCCGAGCTCGGCGACGTCCCGGCTGATGGTGGCCTGGGTGGCGCGGAAGCCGCGCTCCCGGAGGGCCGCGGCGAGCTCGTGCTGGGTGCGGATGCTGCGCCGGCCGAGCAGGTCGCGGATGACCCCCTGGCGCGCCTGCTTCATCACCTCCATCGCATCGCGACCCCGTCGTCGGCCCGCTCAGCGGGCGAGCACGAAGACCACCACCAGGACCGCCATCGCCAGACGCTCGGCGATGAAGGGGGCGGTGGACCGGCGCCGCAGGTAGGCGAGCAGGAACGCGATGGCGGCGAGACCGGCCAGGGCCGCTCCGAGCATCCCCGCACCGAGCGCCAGGATGTCCGCCGACGGCAGCCCCGCGTGCAGCAGCTCGCGGGCCTTCCAGAGCGCCGCCCCGGCGATGATCGGTGTCCCCATCAGGAACGAGAAGCGGGCTGCCGCCTCGCGGGTGAGCCCCGTGTACAGGCCCGCGGCGATGGTCATCCCGGACCGGCTGAAGCCGGGGAAGAGGGCGAACGCCTGCGCGACGCCGATGAGGATGGCGTCACGCACGTTGACCTGCTCGAGCCCGCGCTGCAGGAAGGCGAGCTGCTCGGCGAGCCACAGGATGCCGGCGCCGAGGGCCAGGAAGATGCCCACCAGGATGATGTGCTGCCGGAAGAACGTGTCGAAGAAGCTCTCGAAGCCCACGCCCAGCAGCGCGCCGGGTATCACCGTGACCAGGATGAGCCAGGCCAGGCGCCGGTCGGGGTCGGCGCCGATCGCCCGCTCGCGGATCGAGTCGACCCACGCGAGGAGGAGCCGGACCAGCTCCGACCAGAAGTAGAGCAGCAGCGCCACGAGCGTCCCGGCGTGGAGCATCACGTCGAAGCTCGCGCTGTTGAGGAACGGGTCCTTCCAGCCCAGGAACTCCGGCACCACGATCAGGTGCGCCGAGGATGAGATGGGCAGGAACTCGGTGAGCCCCTGCACGATCCCGATCACGAGCGCCTGGAGGACCAGCGGCATGGCGTTCCCCGAGCGACACGGTCCCGGGGCGGCCGCGGACTTCCGCGACCGCCCCGGGAACCGGTGGTCAGCGGATGAAGAGGGGCGCGAAGACCAGGGTGAGGGTGGCCAGCAGCTTCACCAGCACGTGCAGCGAGGGGCCCGCGGTGTCCTTGAAGGGATCGCCGACGGTGTCGCCCACCACCGCCGCCGCGTGCGCGGCGGTCTTCTTGCCGAGGACGTTGCCGTCCGCGTCGGTGAGGTGGCCGGACTCGATGTACTTCTTGGCGTTGTCCCACGCGCCGCCGCCGTTGTTGAGCACGGAGGCCAGGAGGACGCCGGCGATGGTGCCCACCATCAGGAGGCCTGCCGCGGCCTGGTAGCCGAGCAGCAGACCCACGATGATCGGCGTGGCGACCGCCACGGCGCCGGGGGCGACCATCTCGCGCAGGGCGGCGCGCGTCGTGATGTCCACCACGCGGGCATAGTCGGGGCGCTGCGAGTAGTCCATGATCCCGGGCATCTCCCGGAACTGGCGCCGCACCTCGACGATGATCGACTGCGCGGTGGTGCCGACCGCCCGGATCGCCAGCGAGGCGAAGAAGTAGACCAGCATGGCGGCGATGAGTGCGGCCACGAAGACGCCGATGTTCGAGAGGTCCACGGCGTTCATGAGCTGGACGCCGGTCTTGCCGGCCGCGATCTGCCGCGACAGGATCAGGTTGACCTTGTCGATGTACGCGCTGAAGAGGAGGAACGCGGCCAGCGAGGCGGAGGCGATCGCGTAGCCCTTGGTCAGCGCCTTGGTGGTGTTGCCGACCGCGTCCAGCCGGTCGGTGATCTCGCGCGCGCCCACCTCGCTGCGGGAGAACTCGGCGATCCCGCCCGCGTTGTCGGTGATGGGGCCGAAGGTGTCCATGGCGAGGACGTAGGCGCAGGTCATCAGCATGCCCATGGTGGCCACCGCGGTCCCGAAGATGCCGCCGATGTTCTGCCCCTGGGCGTTCACCAGGTTCGCCTCGGTGCCGAACCAGTGGCTCAGCAGGAGCGCGATGCCGATCACGATGGCCGTGGCGAAGGTGGTCTCGTAGCCCACCGCGGTGCCGGCGATGATGTTGGTCGCGGGGCCCGTCTTGGAGGCCTCCGCGATCTCGCGGACCGGCCGGAAGGAACCGGCCGTGTAGAACTGCGTGATGTAGACGAAGGCGATGCTGGTGGCCAGGCCGACGAGGCCGGCGGCGAAGAACCAGAGCCAGGTGGGGATGCCACCCGCGCCCGCCTGGTTCCCGGTCTGCATCATCACGTTGGTGACGATGAGCATCCCGACGGCGCTGAGGGCCGTGGTCAGCCAGTAGCCGCGGTTGAGGATGTTCATCGGATCCTCGTCCTCGCGGCCGCGCAGCGTGTAGATGGACACGATCGTGGCCAGCAGCCCGAACGCGCGGACCACCAGCGGGAAGAAGATCCACGACTCCGGGGCGGGCCACCCGGCCTTGACGGCCACGGCGTAGATCCCGACCGACAGGATCATGGCCCCGATGTTCTCGACCGCCGTGGACTCGAACAGGTCCGCGCCGCGGCCGGCGCAGTCGCCCACGTTGTCGCCCACCAGGTCCGCGATCACGCCGGCGTTGCG
>JAJYGO010000506.1 GCA_021785115.1 Chloroflexota bacterium
TGGAGCTCGCGCACCAGGAACGGCAGGCACCGGTCCCGCTCGGCCGGCAGCGGCCGGTTCGCCGGGGGGGCGCAGCGCACCGCGGCGGCCACCCACGCGCCCTGCAGGCGCAGCCCGTCGTCGGCGGAGACCGACGTCGGCTGGTTCGACAGCCCGGCACGGTGCATCGCGGCGAAGAGGACGTCGCCGGACCGGTCACCGGTGAAGACACGGCCCGTCCGGTTGCCGCCGTGCGCGGCCGGCGCCAGGCCCAGCACCACGAGGCGGGCGCCCGGGTCGCCGTAGCCGGGCACGGGCCGTCCCCAGTAGGTCCAGTCGCGGAAGCGGGCCACCTTCTCGCGTGCCGCCCGTTCGCGCCACTCGACGAGCCGGGGGCACGCGCGGCAGGCGACGATCGCTGCCTCGAGGTCCGCGAGCGTCGCGAGTCCGGCAGGGCTCGTGAGGCCCGCGAGTCGGTCGGGTTGCGATGCCGGCGTGGGCATGGGCGGCATGCTACCGCCGGCCGGACTTCGTGCGCGGCCCTCACCCGACCTCCGCGCCCCGCCGCGCGCCCGCGCCCGTGCACCAGCCCGGGATCGCGTTCGCGGTGGCCAGCGCGGGCCGCATCGGCGCGGTTGCCCGCGAAGCTCCACGCGAAGCGCCCATGCGATAATCGGGGGGAGTGGCGCCCGGTCTGATCCGTGCTGGGCGGTGGGCCGCAGCAGCGAGCGGCTCCCAGGATGGCCGCGCCAGTGGATTCGCGCCAGCCGGGCACCGGCGGGCGCCATCAGCAACCTCCGAGGTCAACACCCAACCGATGAGCACCGAGACATCCACCTGGGCCACCAAGAAGGGCCTGGCCCAGATGCTCAAGGGCGGCGTCATCATGGACGTCGTCACGGCCGAGCACGCGAAGATCGCCGAGGACGCGGGTGCGTGCGCCGTCATGGCCCTCGAGCGCGTCCCCGCCGACATCCGGGCCGCCGGCGGCGTGGCCCGCATGAGCGACCCCGCCCTGATCGAGGCGATCATGCACGCGGTCACCATCCCCGTGATGGCGAAGGCGCGCATCGGCCACTTCGTCGAGGCGCAGATCCTCGAGGCTCTCGGCGTCGACTACATCGACGAGTCGGAGGTCCTCACCCCGGCCGACGAGGCCTTCCACATCGACAAGCACCAGTTCAAGGTGCCGTTCGTGTGCGGTTGCCGGGACCTCGGCGAGGCGCTGCGCCGGATCGCGGAAGGCGCGGCGATGATCCGCACCAAGGGCGAGGCCGGCACCGGCAACATCGTCGAGGCGGTCCGGCACATCCGCGCGGTGCAGTCGGGGATCCGGGCGCTGACGGCCAAGCGGGAGGACGAGCTCTTCACCGCGGCCAAGGAGCTGCAGGCTCCGTACGAGCTGGTCGCGGAGGTCGCCCGCACGGGCCGCCTGCCGGTGGTCAACTTCGTCGCCGGCGGCATCTCCACGCCCGCGGACGCGGCCCTCGCCATGCAGCTGGGTGCGGAGGGCGTCTTCGTCGGCTCCGGGATCTTCAAGTCGGACGATCCCGCCCGCATGGCCCGGGCGATCGTGCAGGCCACCACCCACTACGACGATCCCCGGATCCTCGCGGAAGTCTCCAAGGGCCTCGGTGCCCCGATGCGCGGGATCGAGCTCGGGACCATCGCCGAGGCTGACAGGCTGGCCGTACGGGGCTGGTAGCCGGCGGGGCCCGGTGGGCATGACGGCCATGAAGATCGGCGTTCTCGCCGTGCAGGGCGCGTTCGCGGAGCACGTCGACGTCCTGCGCCGCGTCGGCGTGGACGGCGTGGAAGTCCGCCTCCCCTCCGACCTCGAGGGGATCTGCGGCCTCATCCTGCCCGGGGGCGAGAGCACCGCGATGCGCAAGCTGATCGATCGATGGGGACTGCGGCCCCCCATCCTCGACCTGCTCGCCCATGGCACCCCCGTGTTCGGCACGTGCGCCGGGATGATCCTGCTCGCCCGGCACATCCTGGACGGGGACGCGCCCGTCTTCCCGGTGCTCGACGTCGACATCAAGCGCAACGCGTTCGGGCGGCAGCTCGACAGCTTCGAGACCGACCTCCACGTGCCGCTCCTCGGCGACCTGCCGGTGCACGGCGTCTTCATCCGGGCGCCGGTCGTCGCGCGCGTGGGACCGACGGTGGAGGTCCTCTCGCGGCTCGACGACGGCCGCGTCGTGGCGGTGCGCGAAGGGAACGTGCTCGCGACCGCGTTCCATCCCGAGCTCGCGGGCGAGACCGGGTTCCATCGGCTCCTGGTCGCCATGGCCGCCGACCACGCCGAGCCCGGCGCGGTATCCGGCCGCCGCCTCCGCCCGTCGCGGCACCGGACCCTGCCCGGCATGACGGCGATCCCCGCCGACCCGGCGCCGCGCACCCGGACCGGGCCGACCGCGGAGGCCGAGGGACGGGCCGCGTCATGAGCAGCCGACCCGGCCGCGTCCGCGGGGCGCGCCTCACCGATCTCGCCGCGCTGGGCGAGCTCTCGCTCCTGTCGCACCAGTCCGACGATCGCGAGTCCGGCGTCCGCTCGCTCGGACTGCCGGTCAGTCGCAGCCAGGTGAGCGTCTTCCGCCTCTTCCGGCTTCCGCTCGGTGCCTTCCGGCCCAGCGACCAGCTCTACGTCTACGAGGAGGACGGCCGGCTGGCCGGGCTGGCCCGCGTGGAGCGCGATCCGCAGCGGGACGAGTGGACCATCGTCGAGCTCGACGCGGTGGGGATCCACGAGGCCGGGGATATCCGGCTGCGCCTGGTCCAGCACCTGCTCCGTGACGGTGCCCGGCGCGGTGCGGTGCGCTTCCACGTGGCGTGCGCCGATTCCGGGGGCAACGTGGAGCTGCTGATGCAGGCGGGGTTCATCACCTACGGCCAGGAGCACATCCTGTACCAGGCGCCGGAGATCCCGCTGCCCCGCGTCTCCGCCGAGGAGGCCGCCCGCGAGGGGATCCGCCCGGCGGCACCCATGGATGCGCTGGCGCTCACCCGGCTCTACGCCCGGGTGACGCCCCCGCCGGTGGCGCGGCTGGAGTCGTACCGGCTGCCCGACTGGGAGCGGCCCGGGCAGGCGCGGATCCCGCGGAGCAGCCTCGCCCCGATCCTGCGCTTCGCCGAGGTGGAGACGTACGTGCAGGAAGGCGCGGGCGCCAGGGGCGACGAGCTGGCCGGGATGCTGCAGGTCGGCGTCGCGCGGGAGCAGCAGCCGCACTATCTGCGCGTGCTGGCCCGCCCGGACCACGACGCGGGCCAGCTCATCCGGTACGGGCTCTCGGTCGTGGCCGAACGCACCGGGGCCGGCCGCTCCCGCGGCGGCCGCCATGACGCGGGGGTGATCGCGCCGATGCGCACCTACGAGGCGCCGCTGGACCGCTGCTTCGAGGAGGGCGGCTTCACCAACGTGGCCACCGTCACGCTGCTGATGAAGGAGGCCCTCGTGCGGGTCGCCGAACCGGCCCTGGTGCCGGCCATCCGCTGAAGAGGCGAGCGAGGAGCGCCGTGACACCGCAACGACGACCGGAGCTGACCGACGACCTGGACGCTCTGCTGGCGGCCATCCCGCCGGAGATCGCGGAGCGCCTGCGGAGCATGCCGCCCGAGCGCGAGCTGATCGAGGTCGTCCTCGACCTGGGCCGGCGCCCGGAGGCGCGTTTCGGATCCGGCGGGGAGGAGGTGCTGCTCGAGCGCGAGGTCACCGACCGGGACATCCAGTGGGTGGTGGACCACATCGGCTCGTTCGGCGACGACAACCGCGCCGGCGTGGAGCGCACGCTCCACCGCATCAGCGCCATCCGCAACCGGAGCGGCAAGATCGTGGGGCTGACGTGCCGCGTGGGGCGAGCGGTCTTCGGCACCATCGAGATCATCGGGGACCTGGTGGAGTCGGGACGCTCGGTCCTGATCATGGGCCGGCCGGGGATCGGCAAGACCACCATGCTGCGCGAGGCGGCACGCGTCCTCGCCGACGACCTGGACAAGCGCGTCGTGGTGGTGGACACCTCGAACGAGATCGCCGGGGACGGCGACATCCCCCACCCGGGGATCGGGCGCGCCCGCCGCATGCAGGTGCCCACCCCTGCGCTGCAGCACGCCGTGATGATCGAGGCCGTGGAGAACCACATGCCGCAGGTCATCGTGATCGACGAGATCGGCACCGAGCTCGAGGCGATGGCGGCCCGGACGATCGCCGAGCGGGGCGTGCAGCTGATCGGCACGGCCCACGGCAACACGCTCGACAACCTGATGCTGAACCCCACCCTCTCCGACCTGATCGGCGGGATCCAGAGCGTCACCCTGGGCGACGAGGAGGCGCGCCGTCGCCGGACGCAGAAGAGCGTCCTGGAGCGCAAGGCGCCGCCCACCTTCGACGTCGTGGTGGAGATCCAGGACCGCGACCGGGTCATGGTCCACGCGGACGTGGCAGAGACGGTCGACGCGATGCTGCGCGGCGACCCGGTGGCCCCCGAGCTCCGCTGGCGCGACGAGGGCGGCGTGCACCGCTCGCAGTCCCGACCGCGCCCCCGCCCGGCGCAGGGCGTGGCCGACCGCTTCGCCGGCCTGGTCGGCACCGGCCAGGGCGGCTGGCGCCCCGAGCCCGGCTGGCGGGGGGAGACCGAGTACCGGACGGGCGCCTGGCGCGAGCCGGAGCCCGGTTACCGGCCCGGCTACCATCCCGGCACGTCGGGCGGATGGCGGGCGTCACGCGGACGCGAGACCGGCCGCACACCGCGGGGCCGCTCCGCCGACACGGGGCCCGGGACTTCGCCGGCGGGCGACACCGGGCGGGCGACGTTCGACGCCGACCGGGACGTCTACTTCGCGACGCTGGGCGAGCCCGGCGGGGCATTCCGATCGGGAGAGATCGCGGACCGCGGCCCGCTCGAGCGGGGCTCGGTGGGAACGCTGCCGGAGCAGCGGGCGAGGGACGCCCGTGAACTGGAGCGTCACCGTTCCTGGCGCGAGGCGGCGGCACGCGCCCTGGAGGCGAGCGCCGGCGAGGCGGAGCAGGGGGCAGCGGCCGGTCCTGAGGGCGAGGTCGCGGGTGACCTGTCCTCCCCGGGTGGCCCGGCGTCCCGGGGTGGCGTGGCGGAGGCCGGATCGGTCGCCCCGGCGCCGCAGTCGGTCGTCGCCGTGTCCGGGGACGAGGAAGGGGACGAGGACCTGGAGGCGGAGGACGGGACGGAGTCCTTCCCGGCCGGGCCATCGCGCTTCGACCGGCTCGGTTCCCGCGCGCCCGATGGGTATCCCACGTCCCTCCCGACGATCCGGGTGCTCGGGTTCGGGATCAGCCGCAAGAAGCTGGAGCAGTCCATCCGCGAGCTGCAGCTCCCGGTCGTGGTGGTGCAGGACGCCGAGGAGGCGGAGGTGGTCATCACGCTCCGCAACTACTATCGGCAGAAGCCCCCGGCGCTCCGCGATGCGGAGGAGCGTGCCCTTCCCATCTACGTGCTGAAGTCGAACACCATCATCCAGATGGAAGCCTGCCTGACCTCGCTCTACGCGATCCAGGTGGATCCCCGGGAGGCCGCCCTCCGGGAGACCGAGGAGGCGATCGGGCTGGTCCTCAACGAGTCACGGCCGGTCGAGCTCTCCCCGCAGAACGCCTACATCCGGCGCCTGCAGCACCAGATGGCCGAGCGGGCCAACGTGGTCTCACAGTCGCGGGGCCGGGAGCCGTACCGGCGCGTCAGGCTCTACCCGGACAAGGTGCGCGCCTGGCGATAGCCGCGGACGGGCAGCCGGTAGACTGCCGACGCGATGATCGAGGGCAGGCAGCGGGGCCGGTTCATCACGTTCGAGGGGCCCGACGGCTCGGGCAAGTCGACGCAGGCGGAGCGCCTCGCGGCGACGCTTCGCGCCGACGGCCTGGACGTGGTCCTGACGCGCGAGCCCGGTGGCACCCCGCTCGGCGAGCGGGTGCGGGCGGTGCTGCTCGACCGGGATGCCGCCGGCCGCCACTCGGCCAGGGCCGATGCGCTGCTCTTCAGCGCGGCGCGCGCCCAGCACGTCGACGACGTGATCGAGCCGGCGCTGGCTCGCGGGGCGGTGGTGGTCTGCGACCGGTACGCGGACTCGACGGCCGCCTACCAGGGATACGGGAGCGGGCTTCCGCTCGACCAGCTGCGGGCCCTGGAGGCGTTCGCGACGCGCGGGGTGCGGCCCGACCTGGTCATCCTGCTGGACCTCTCCGTGGAGGCCGGGATGGCGCGGCGCATGGCCGGCGAGCCGGGGAGCGTCAACCGCTTCGAGTCCCCGGACGCGTTCGACACCGCGTACCACGAGCGCGTGCGTGCCGGCTTCCTCGAGCTGGCCGGCGCCGAGCCCGCGCGGTGGCGGGTGGTCGACGCCGACCGACCGGCCGACGAGATCGCGCACGACGTCGTGGTCGCGGTGCGCGCGTTCCTCGAGCCCGGCCGCGAGGGGCGCTGAGGCCTGCCGACGTTCAGCCGGCGGCCGCGACCGTGCCGCCCTGCTCGCGAGCCGCGGCGAGTGCCCGCTCCGCGGCGTCGATCAGCTCGTCCGGGCTGGTCCCGTGGGCGGGGAAGGAGGCCACGCCGACGCTCACCCGCACCGGCTCGCCGCCCGGCCCGGGCTCCAGCTCCCGCACCGCCGCCGCCGCCCGCTCGGCCATGGCGAGGCCCGTGGAGCCGGGAGCGATCACCAGGAACTCCCCTCTGCCATAGCGGGCGACGGTGTCCACCAGCCGGACCGTCTCCGCGAGCGAGGCCGCCACCCGGCGGAGGACGTCGTCGGCAGCGGAGGCGCCGTGCCGCTCGGTCGTCTCGTCCTGGCCTTCCACGCCGAAGACCGCCAGGCAGACGGCGGTGCCCTGACGGGCGGCGCGCGCCAGCTCCAGCTCCAGCACGCGGTCCGCGGTGCGCCGGTTCGCGAGCCCGGTCAGCGCGTCCGTGTGGGCCAGCCGCTCGAACCAGTCCGAGCGCTCGGCCAGGGCGTGCTCCAGGCGGGCCTGCAGCGCGGCCATCGCCGCGAGCGCCGCGATACCGCGCAGCATGTCCAGCCCGGGCCCGTCGGGCGGGGCGGAGGGGCAGGCGATCGAGAGGACGCCCTCCACGTCGGGGTGCTCCGCGGGACGGCGCAGCACGAGCGGGACGTGGACCACCGCCGCGGACCCCGGGATCGCCCCGAGCAGCGCGGACGGGATGTCGCCGCCGGAGAGCGCCACCACCTCGCGGCGATCCCCCACGGCGAGGGCGGCCGCGTCGGTCGCGGTCGGCGGTGCCGCCGCCTCCTCGGGCGCGATGACGGCCGTCCCGTCGAGCGGATCCAGGTCCGCGACATCGATCGGATGGGCGGCGGCAGGGTAGAGCGTGCCACGGTCGTCGAGCAGGTACACGACGGCGGTCCCGCCGGGCACGACCCCGGCGGCATCCCTGGCCAGGCCGGCCAGCCGGGCGTCACGGTCGCTCGTCCCGGCGAGCCTCAGCGCACCGGACAGGAGCGGGTCGCGGGGATCGGTGAGTTCGCTCGACATCGCAGTCTCCACGACGACGGCGCGGGCGTGCGTCCCGTGCTCACGCCCGCCGCGGCATCCGGCCTGGACCTCGCGAGGCGTCCGGGCGAGCCCCACGCGCCCGCAGGCCATCATACCCGCCGCGTGCGCACGGACACAGGGGCGCGCGGGGCGCTTCGGTCGGTGCGTACACGACGCCTATACTGCGGCGCGTGAAACTGGTGGTGGCGATCGTCCACAGCGAGGACGCGGGCGCGCTCGTGGATGCGCTCCTTGCGCGGGAGTTCCGTGCCACCCGGCTGCACTCCTCGGGCGGGTTCCTCCGGCAGACCAATGCCACGGTCATGCTCGGGGTCGAGGACGACCAGGTCGACCAGGTGATCGGCATCGTGGGCGAGCAGTGCCACTCGCGCACGCAGATCGTGAACCCGATGCCGCCCGTCATGGAGCCGGGCGAGTTCTACCTCCCGTACCCGGTGGAGGTCGAGATGGGCGGCGCGGTCGTCTTCGTGCTGCCCGTGGAGCGCTTCGTCCGGCTCTGAACCCGAGTATGGCGGTCCTCGGCCAGCCGGCGGTCAGCCGCCGGCCTCGACGGCCGCCCCAGGCGACGGCGATCAGCCCGGCGGCGCCGGTCAGCCGCCGGCCGCGATGCCCCGGGCCAGCAGCTCCTCGTAGCGCGCCGGATCCACGTTGCCGCCGGTGAGCACACAGACCACGCGGCCACTCGCGGGAAGCTCCCCGGCGTGGAAGAGCCACGCGGCCAGCGTCGTCGCGCCCGACGGCTCGAGCACCAGCCGCGCCTCGCGCGACGCCCGGACCATGGCCCGGGCGATCTCGTCCTCGGAGACCGTGACGATGCCGTGGAGGAGGCGCCGCATGTGGGCGAACGGGATCCGGCCGATGTGGGCGGTCCGCTGGCCGTCCGCGATGGTGCGCCCGACCCGGTCGGCGGGCCACGTCACGATCCGGCCCTGCGCCAGGGAATCGCGCGCGTCGGCGGCCAGCTCGGGCTCCACGCCGATCACCACCGCGTCGGGGTGCAGTGCCTTCACGGCCACGGCCACGCCGCTCGCGAGCCCGCCGCCGCCCACCGGGACCAGCACGGTGAACGGCGCGAGGGTGCCGATCCTCGCGCCATCCGCCCTGGGGCCGGCGGCTATCTCGAGCTCGGCGAGCTGCTCGACGATCTCGAGGCCGACCGTCCCCTGGCCGGTGATGGTCGCGGCGTCGTCGTAGGGCGCGACCAGGGAGAGCCCCTGGACCCGGGCGATCTCCGCGGCGCGTTCCGCGCGCTCCTCGCTCGAGGGGCCGACCACCACGACCTCGGCCCCGTCGGCGCGCACGCGCTCGACCTTGACCGCGGGCGCGTCGGCAGGCATCACGATCACCGCCCGGACCCCCAGCAGGCGGGCGGCACGCGCCACGCCCTGCGCGTGGTTCCCGCTGGAATGGGCGACGACGCCGGCCGCGCGGCGCCCCGGTGGGAGCGTCGCGATGTTGAAGTACGCGCCGCGCAGCTTGAACGCGCCGATCGGCTGCAGCGACTCCGGCTTCAGCCACGCCCGGGTGCGGCCCAGCGGGTCCCCTTCGTCCGGCGATCCGAACCGGAGCAGGGGTGTCCGCACGGTGACGCCGCGGAGCAGGTCGGCGGCATGGCGGATCTGGTCGAGCGTGACGAGCGCCGGCTCCGGGTCAGCCGTGGCATCCACGGACCGGGCGCGCGGCGGAGTGCCCTGCGAACCGGGGTCGGAGGGAGCGGTGCCGGGGGCGTCGCTGGACCCCTCGGTCGGGCTGAATCGCATGTCCATCCGGCTATACTGCGCCGCAACCACTTCGACCGCCACGCGCAGGGAGCGTCGATCGATCGTGCTGCAGGCCTCGAACGCCCACGCCCCCGCCGCGTCCCCCGCGCTCGGGCGGCGCCCCTCCCGTGTCGACTCGATCCGGCCGACGTACGGCTTCGACGACGTCTCGCTGGCCCCGGGCGTGGAGACGGTGGAGCCTGCCGACGTCGACACCTCGGTGGGGATCGCGGGCATCGGGCTGCGCATCCCGATCCTCGCGGCCGCGATGGACGCCGTGGTGGACGCGCGCTTCGCGGGCGTGCTGGCCGGCCTGGGCGGCCTGGCGGTGCTCAACCTTGAGGGCGTGCAGACCCGGTACGAGGACGCGGACGCGCTGCTGGAGCGGATCGCCACGGCGCCCGACGGCGAAGTGCAGGGGATCCTGGCCGAGGCCTACGCGCAGCCGATCCGGGACGAGCTGGTCGCGCGGCGGATCGACGAGATCCGCGCCGCCGGCAGCCCGGTCGCCGTCTCGGCCACGCCTGCTGCGGCGCGGCGCTTCGGGCCCTTCTGTGCCGAGCACGGCGCCGACCTCTTCCTGGTCCAGTCGCAGGTCAGCTCGGCCCGACACCTGGCGACCGGCTACGACCCGCTGGAGCTGGCCGACTTCACCCGGTTCATGCCGATCCCGGTCGCGGTGGGCAACACGACATCGTTCGACGCGGCGTACCAGCTGATGGGGCAGGGGATCGCGGCGATCTTCGTGGGCGTCGGGCCCGGCGCGGCATGCACCACCCGGGAGGTGCTCGGGATCGGGGTGCCGCAGGTCACGGCGATCAGCGACGTCGCTGCCGCGCGCGACACGTACTTCGACGAGACCGGGCGCTACGTGCCCGTGATCGGCGACGGGGGGATGCGCCGGGGCGGCGAGATCGCCAAGGCAATCGCGGCGGGCGCGGACGCGGTGATGCTGGGCTCTCCCCTGGCCCGGGCCGAGGAGGCCCCCGGTCGCGGCACGAACTGGGGGATGGCCGCGCCGTCGCCGACCCTGCCGCGCGGGACCCGGATCCGGGTCGGGACCGTGGGGACCCTGGAGCGGATCCTCTTCGGTCCGGCGCGGGTCACGGACGGGTCGGAGAACCTGGTCGGGGCGCTGCGCCAGTCGATGGCCGCGCTCGGCGCGCGCGACATCCGCGCCATGCAGCAGGTCGAGATGGTGTACGCGCCGGCGGTGGCATCGGAGGGCAAGTCCTGGCAGCGGGGGCGCGGGTAGGCCCGGGGCCGCATGCCTGACGCGCCGCACCCGGAGCGCTCCTACGAGAACGACCTCGTGGCCTGGGGACGGGCCGCGCGGCTGGAGACGGTGGGGCGTCGCAGCGGCCTGGCCCGCTCGGTGGTGGTGGGATTCGCGGAGGAACCCGACGGTTCGGTGCTGGTCGCGGCCGGCGACGCCGCCGCGGGATGGGCGCGCAACCTGCTCGCCGAGCCGCGCTGCCGGGTCACGATCGGCGAGCGGACGTTCCGCGCCGTGGCGGAGCCGCTCGGCGACGCGGAGCACGCCCGTGCCGTCCGCGAGCTGATCCTGCGGTACGGCACGCCCTCCGAGCGGCTCGGTTCCGGGCCGTCCTTCCGGTTGCGCGAGGTGCCGGCGGCCTGAACCGACGCCTCACCAGCCTGCCGGTGGTGCCGGCGGTCCGGCCTGCCTTCGCGTCGGCTCCGCGGCGGTGCCCGCGGGCAACGCGGACCGCGCGTCCCGGGCCGCGGATGCTCCCCGCGCACCTTCCCCGCCGCTAGACTGCGCGCAGCACACGCGAGGGGGAGGGACCGTTGCCCGAGAACCAGTCCGGCCGCCCGGTCGAGCCCGGGTCCGCACCGGACGACCACGAGCGCCCGCCCCGGCCGCAGCGGGGCAAGACGGTCTACGGTGAGGCCGCCAACGCCGGCCATCGCGTGCTGGCGCCGGACGATGCCGAGGTGGAGGCGTACCTCGAGACGGCCCTGCACGCGCCCTCACCCGAGCGGCCGCAGGTGGACCGGCCGGGCGGCGGCGTCCCGCGGGGTGAGCCGAGCGCGACGCAGCCCGACACCGTCGTCGTGCTCGATTTCGGCAGCCAGTACGCCCAGCTGATCGCACGCCGCGTCCGCGAGCTGAACGTCTACTCCGAGCTGCTCCCCTTCGACACGCCGTGGTCGGAGATCGCCCGCCGCAACCCCTGCGCGATCATCCTCTCCGGCGGCCCGAGCAGTGTCTACGGCGAGGGCGCCCCGCATCCGGATCCGGCGCTGTGGGCGGGCGGCGTCCCCATCCTGGGGATCTGCTACGGCCTCCAGTTGATGGCCGAGGAGCTCGGCGGCGAGGTCGTGCCGGCCCTGAAGCGCGAGTACGGGCCCGCCACCATCCAGGTGGTCGAGAGCGATGCGGCGGGTGAGCAGGCGCGGCTCTTCGCCGGCACGCCACGCGAGCAGTCCGTCTGGATGAGCCACGGCGACTCGATCGTGCGGGTCCCGGATGGGTTCCGCCCCACGGCCCAGACCGACTCGACGCCGATCGCCGGGATGGCCGATCCGCGGCGCCGCCTGTACGGCATCCAGTTCCATCCCGAGGTCGTGCACACGCCGTCGGGGCGCGACCTCCTGCGCAACTTCGTGCTGGGAATCGCGGGGACCCGGCCGACCTGGACCCCGGCGAACTTCATCGACTCGACGGTGGCCGAGATCCGCTCGCGCGTCGACGCGCACGCGCGCGCCACGGGATCCGACGGCAAGGTGATCTGCGCGCTCTCCGGCGGGGTCGACTCGGCCGTCGCCGCGACGCTCGTCCACCGGGCCGTGGGCGACCGACTGACCTGCATCTACGTCGACCACGGACTGATGCGGAAGAAGGAATCCGAGCTGCTGCGCGCCACGTTCGAGCGCAACCTGGGCATGCGCCTGGTGATGGTCGACGCCCGCGAGCGCTTCCTGGCCCGGCTGGCCGGCGTGGTGGATCCCGAGGAGAAGCGCCGGATCATCGGGAACGAGTTCATCCGCGTCTTCGAGGAGGAGGCGGCCCGGCTCGGCCGGATCGACTTCCTGACCCAGGGCACGCTCTACCCCGACGTGATCGAGTCGACGGCGCCCGAGACGAAGGCGGCACAGAAGATCAAGACGCACCACAACGTGGGCGGGCTGCCCCGCGACCTGCGCTTCCAGCTGATCGAGCCGCTCCGCTACCTGTTCAAGGACGAGGTGCGCAGGGTCGGCCTGGCGCTGGGACTGCCCGAGGCCATGGTGCAGCGCCAGCCGTTCCCAGGCCCCGGCCTGGCGATCCGGATCATCGGCGAGGTGACCGCCGAGCGGCTGGACACGCTCCGCGAGGCCGACTGGATCGTGATCGACGAGATCAAGGCGGCCGGGCTCTACCGGGCCGTCTGGCAGAGCTTTGCGATCCTGACCCCGGTGCGGAGCGTGGGCGTGATGGGCGACGGCCGTTCCTATGCCAACGTGGTGGCGATCCGGGCGGTCACCAGCGACGACGGGATGACGGCCGACTGGGCCAAGCTCCCGTACGACGTGCTGGGGAAGATCAGCGCACGGATCGTCAACGAGGTCCCCGGCGTCAACCGGGTCGTGTACGACATCAGCAGCAAGCCTCCAGCGACCATCGAGTGGGAGTGAGCGTGGACGAGCGCGTGGACCCGGCCCAATCGCCGACGACGACGGATCCGCACGGGCTCGAGGGTGGTGCCGCCGGGAGCGCCGCCCCGGGCGATCCACCGGGGAGCGACCGGCCGGACGTGCCGGGTGCGCCGGGAAGCGGCGTCCCGCAGGCGCCGGTCGACCCCTCCGACCCGACGGCTCCGGCGTTCGACGCGGCGGGTGACCCGGTGCCGGCGCGCAGCTTCGCCCCCGGGATCGACGATGCCTCGCTGGGCTTCTCGTCGACCGTCCTCGTCCCGCCGGGCTGCCCGTGGTGCGGCGCACCCCTCGCGGCGGCCGACCTCGCGACATGCCCCTCGTGCGGCGCGGCACTGCAGCCGGTGGCGGACCTCCCGGAGATCCCCGGCGTCACGGTCGCGCCCATGGACGTGCGCCGGACGGTGCGCGACGTGAGCCCCGAGATCCGTGCCCTGGTGACGCCGCCGGTGACGGACGAGATCGCCGTGCCCGGGTCGCGCCCCGAGCTCGGGCCTCCCGACCAGGCGGTGCGCCGCGCCATGCTCGAGCTGGAGCTCCAGGCGACGCGGGCCCAGGCCGAGGACGCGGGCGCGGATGACGCCGCGGACGACGGATCGCGGCCGGCGGGCGATTCCGATCCCGGCGGGAGCGACCCCCAGGCCGGCTGACCTGCCCGGGCCGGCTGATCTGCGTGGGGACCTGCCCGGGCCGACCGCCGGGCCGGAGCCAGGCTCGATGCGGTGGGCCGACCGCCGGGCCGGAGGGGCCGGCCCCGGCGCTATCCTCGACACGTGCAGACCCGCCTGCCGGTTCCCGGCCCCTCGTTCCTGAAGGAGCTCCCAGTCTCCCTGCCGTCCGCGCCGGGGCAGGTCGGTGTCACCGCGCGCGTCGGGATGACCGCACCGTCCACCACCGACGACGGCTGGTGGCTGGCGGTCCTGTTCGTCCACGACGACGACGGGATCCTGGAGGCCGGGGAGTTCGCCGCCCGGTCGGGCCCGCCCCCGGCGCCTCCGCTGCACGTGATGGGTCCCGTCCTGGCCGGCGCGCTCTCCGGGTTGATCCTCGAGGAGGGTGGTCGGCAGCAGCTGCGGCTCGCGCTCCCGCCATCGGCCGACGAGCGGCGGCCCTGGGGCCAGCCGCTGGTGCTGCGCATGGCGGTCCGCTGGGAGCCCATGCGCGCCGCGACCATGCGCTCGACGGAGCTGGCCCAGGCGGCGCTGGAAGCGTTCAGGCGCTCGTTGGTCGCCGCGGGAAGCCCGGGATGATCCCCCGGTGATCGTCCTTCCCCGCGGCACGGCCGGCGCCGCGCGCCCGGGAAGGGGAGGCACGATGGGCGCGGTCCGCGCCACGCTGTCGTCGCCCTCGGCCTGGATCGTGGGCGCGGCGGGGTTCCTTGCCCGCGGCGGGCTGCTGGTGCTGGCGCTGCCGATCCTCTCGCTGCCGACGCCGGTGGGGGTGACGCTCTTGGTGCCGCCGCTGGGGGTGACGACGAGCGGCGTCTCCCCGGCATTCGCCTCGGAGCTGCTCGCCGCGGGTGGCGTGGTCGTGGTGCTCGTGCTGGTGGCCCTGCTGGTGGCGGCGCTCGGCGAGGACGCCGGCTACCGGCAGGTCGCGGGTGGGCCCGTCTGCCGATCGACGGTCGCCACGGTCGGGCGACTCATCGCGGTCGAGGTGCTGTCCCTGCTGCCGGCCATCGTCGCGGCCGTCGTCGCCGCCACCCAGCTGGTCGCCGTGGGCGAGCGGGAGTACCTGCTCCCGTCGTCCACCTCGGTCCCCTACGTGGTCCGCGTGGTACAGGGGGCGGGGGCCGCGGTCGTCGCGGTCGGTGTCGCCCTTCTCCTGGCCGACCTGCTGAACGCGCTTGGCTCGCGCGCCGTGCTGCGCCGTGCCTATCCGTGGACCGACCGCGGCGCGGCCGACCATGGGACGGCCGGCCACGGCACGCCTCCGCCCGACGGCCGTGGCAGGAGCATCCCGCGCTGGCCGGTCGCCGTGGCCGCGCTCGTCGTCACCTGGCTCGCGACGTGGCTCGTCACGCTGGCGTCGCTGGCGCCCGGGATGCTGGCCGTGGTCCTCGCCTGGGCGCCTGCCCGGGACGCCTACACGGCCACCATGTCCAGCGCGCCGCCCGGGTGGCCGCAGCTGGCCGGGACGACCGTGGTGCTCGTGGCGGCCTGGATGGGGGCGATCCTCCTGGCAGGGGCCGGCTCGTCGATCCGGGCGCTGCTCTGGACCCGGGCCCTCG
>JAJYGO010000110.1:0-939 GCA_021785115.1 Chloroflexota bacterium
AACAGGCGCTTCACGAGGCACGCCTCCTCGTCTCGGCCGGCTTCGACGGCCTGATCGTCGAGAACGGATGGGACATTCCGTTCGTACCGCCCGACCTCGTCGGGCACGAGACCACGGCCGCTATGGCCGTGATCCTGTCTCGGCTTCGCAGCGAGATCCGGGTGCCCATCGGCGTGAACTGTCTCGCGAACGCGGTTGACGCCTCGATTGCGATCGCGACCGCGGCCGGTGGCGCATTCGTTCGATCGAATCAGTGGGTCAATGCCTACGTCGCGAACGAGGGCTTCCTCAATGGGCGGGCCGGCGAGGTGAGCCGCTACCGCCATGCCATCGGCGCAGACGAGGTGCATGTCTGGGCTGACGTCCTCGTCAAGCTCGGGAGTCACGCGATCACCGCGGACCGCTCTCTCGCTGAGCAGGTGCGCGACCTCGAGTGGTTCGATGCCGACGCGATCATCGTGACGGGGCGTCGTCTCGCCGACCCGCCCGTCGGGGACGATGTCGTGGAGGTTCGGGCGAGCACCGAGCTCGCCGTCGTCGTGGGTTCCGGGGTCAATGCCGACAACGTCGGGTCTCTCCTCTCGGTCGCCGACGGGGCGATCGTCGGCAGCGCTCTCAAGGCGGGCGGTGTCTGGTGGGGCGAGATGTCTGCGGCGTCAGCCGAGGCGATCGCCCGGGCACGCGACACGGCCCTCGCTGTGCGCAGGTGAGGGTTGGGCGTTCATGGGTAAGCAACTGAAGATCTTCTACGCGTCGGACATCCACGGCTCGGAGAAGGTCTTCCGCAAGTTCCTGAACGCGGCGCCGTTCTACAAGGCGGACGCCGTCATCTTCGGCGGCGATCTGACTGGCAAGGCCCTGGTGCCCCTTGTGGAGATTTCTCCTGCCCGCTTCACGGCGGCGGCGGCCGGGGTCGCCGGGGCGGTTGAAGGAGGCTCG
>JAJYGO010000110.1:949-3122 GCA_021785115.1 Chloroflexota bacterium
CCGATCTCGATCCGAGCTCGCGGATCGTACCCGTACCGAACCACGCCTGAGGAGCTCGCGGCGATGAACGCCGATCCCGAGCTGGTTCGAGCGATCTTCCGGCGGGTCATGCGAGCCGGCGCCGAGCGTTGGGTCACGCTGGCCGACGAGCGCTTGCGTGCTGCCGGCATTCCCGCGCTCATGATGCCCGGGAATGACGACGAGCCCGAGGTCAAGGAGATGCTCGCCCAGGGCGACTGGATCACCGACGCCGAGGGCCGCTGCGTGGAGCTTGAGGGGTTTCAGGTAATCAGCTGGGGCTGGGCGACTGTCACGCCGTGGCATAGCCCACGCGAGGTCACTGAGGCGGGGATGGCCGCGGCGCTCGAACCGTTGGTGGGGCAACTGGATCTGAAGCGGCCCGTGATCTTCAACTTCCACGACCCCCCCAGCGAATCCGGGCTCGATCTCGCATTCAAGATGACGTCCGACCTCAGGGTCGTGATGGCGGGCGGGCAGCCGGCGCTCGCGCCGGTCGGGAGTACCGCGGTCCGTGCGGTGATCGAGCGCATCCAGCCGATCCTTTCGTTGCACGGTCACATCCACGAGTCACGCGGGTTCACGAAGCTCGGCCGGAGCGTGGCCGTCAATCCCGGGAGTGCGTACACCGATGGGACGCTCCAGGGTGTTCTCATCTCGCTGGACGACAAGAAGGTGCGCGGCCGGCAGCTCGTGACCGGTTGAGATCGGTGGACTCTTCCGTGGTCCCGGCTCGCGCCGCGCGGAGCGAAGGCAAGCCCCTGATCGCCGTCGTCGGGGACGCGGCGCTCGACATCTATCTCGCTCTCGAAAGTATGGTCGGCCCGGACGAGAAGGTCACCGCGACGGACGGCGCGCGTTCGCTTGGCGGCACGGGAGCAAATGCCGCCGCGGCCGTTGCCCGGCTCGGCGGTCGTGCTCGCCTGCACGCCGTTCTTGGCCGCGACGGCGCCGGAGACTGGATCTGGCGGGCGATCGCCGCCGCCGGCGTCGAAGTCGGCGGGGTGCAGCGGATCGCGGGTCGCTCGACGATTGCGGTGATCGTGACGGCAGCGGGCCATCGCACGGTGATCGTCGATCGCGGCGTGGCAGATGAGGTGGTGCGGCTTGAGCTGCCGTCGATCATTCGTGGCGCAGCGCTCATCTACCTTTCTGCCGTTCCCATCGCGCTCGCGACGGCCGTGCTGACACACTCTCAGGTACCGGTCGTCGTTGGCATCGAGGCCCGGCAGGCGGAGGAGTTCGCGACAGTGGTCGGGCGGAAACACCTCGCGACGCTCCTCGGTCGAGCTGCCGCGACGATCACGAACGCGGCCGGAGCGGAGGCGCTGGCGACAATCCGGGCGCTCACGATGTCCGATGGACCACTCTCTGAGGTCCTGATCACGACGCGGGGCGCCGCAGGGTCGACGCTGCAGGTGCCCGGCAGACCTGCGTTGGCGGTGCCTGCGCCCGTCGTTCAGGCCATCGACCCGACCGGTGCCGGGGACTGCTTCGCGGGCGCGTTCTGTCATTTCCTCGCCGCGGGAGAGAGCCTCGAACGAGCCACCAGACTTGCCACTGTCGCCGGGAGCCTCGCGACGACCAGGATTGGCGCGCAGGCATCATTGCCGACGGCGCAAGAGGTTCTCGCAGTGGCCGATGGTGAGCGGTGACGGGCGAAGCGGAAACTGGAGCCCTTGTCAAGCGACCGGCATGCGAGCTAGGCAGGTCCGGTTGCGAATCGCGTTCCATCAGTCACCCCACCGACAAGGACACCTACGTGGCCTGCGAGACGGCCACGTACGACGACTACGCGCGGGCGTTCCCCGGCAGGGATCCCTCCGCCGTGTACTACTTCGCCAACAACTGGATCCATTTCCAGGTCCCGTCGCCGACCGCGGAGGAACTGAACCGGAAACCATCGGAACGGGTGTCCGGATTGGATCGGAACGGGTGTCCGAAAACCCTCGGAATCCGCAGTCCCGAGCCCGCGATGACGGGGAGATGTCTCCGAGGACACTCCGGTGAGATTGCACACACGTGCCCTCGACCCGTGTCAGGTGCATCCCGTGCCCGCGCTCATGACCGTGCCGCCCACGACATGCCTGATCGCCCCCGATCTCTCGGACGCCGACGGCCCGCCGGAGGTGCCGCAGGCCTGCCGCGAGATCGT
>JAJYGO010000142.1 GCA_021785115.1 Chloroflexota bacterium
GCGGATGGGCGCCTTCGCCCTAACCGAGCCCGGGGCAGGGTCCGATGCCGCGGCGATCCGGCTGCGCGCCACGCGGGTGGGCCCCGCCGACGCCCCCACCGGGTACCGTCTCGACGGCACGAAGATCTGGATCAGCAACTCCCCCGTGGCGGAGCACTACCTGGTCTTCGCCACGCTCGACCCCGACACCGGCCCATCGGCGATCACCGCCTTCCTGGTGGAGAAGGGCACGCCCGGGTTCGAGTTCGGCCGCAAGGAGCGCAAGCTGGGGATCCGCGCGAACCCCGCGTCCGAGCTGGTCTTCCACGGCGCCGAGGTGCCCGCCGCCAACCGGCTCGGCGACGAGGGCGAGGGGTACCGCATCGCCCTCTCGTCGCTCGGCGAGGGGCGCATCTCGATCGCCGCCGCCTGCACCGGGCTCGCGCGGGCGGCGCTGGAGGCCGCGGCCCGCTACTGCTCCGAGCGCCGGGCATTCGGCGGGCCGCTGACCGACCAGCAGGGGATCCGCTTCATGCTCGCCGAGATGGAGCAGCGGGTCGCGACGGCACGGGCCCTGACGCGGCTGGCGGCCGAGGCGAAGGATCGCGGGGAGCCCATCGCCGAGGCGTCGTCGCTCGCGAAGTGGACCGCGTCGGACGCGGCCATGAGCGTGGCGAGTGACGCGGTGCAGCTCTTCGGTGCCGCGGGCTACAGCCGCGAGAACCCCGTGGAGCGCTACCTGCGGGACGCCAAGGGCGCCCAGATCTACGAGGGGACCAACCAGATCCACCGGCTGATCGTGGCCGAGCAGCTGCTGCGGAGGATCGGGCAGGGCGCCTGATGTCCGGGGAGCGTCCGCCCCGGGTCGTCGGCCCCCCGTGCGCATCGCATCGAGCGCGCGGCGTGGGCTCCCTCCCCGCGTCGCATCGAGCGCATCCGCCGGACCGTCGACCGCGCTAGCATGCCCGGATGGACAGCCAGCCGTTCTCGCCGGACGGGCCGTCCGGCCGCGTCTTCCTCGTCTCCGCCATGCGCACGCCGATCGGCAGGTTCGCCGGCACCCTTGCGGACATGCCCGCCACCACCCTCGGCGGGATCGCGATCCGCGCCGCCGTCGAGCGGGCCGGCGTTCCTCCGGTGGCGATCGACGAGGTCCTCATGGGGCAGGTCCTGCAGGCCGGCGCCGGGCAGGCGCCGGCGCGCCGGGCCGCGCTGCTGGGCGGGCTTCCCGTCACCACCAGTGCCACCACGATCAACCGGGTCTGTGGTTCCGGCCTGAAGGCGATCATGCTCGCCGCCGCGGAGATCCGGGCGGGCGACGCCGAGGTGGCGGTGGCCGGCGGCATGGAGAACATGGACCAGGGCCCGTACCTGCTGCAGAAGGCCCGGTTCGGGTACCGGCTTGGGACGGGCGAGCTGGTCGACGCGACCGTGCACGACGGCCTGTGGTGCTCGGTCGAGGGCTGCCACATGGGCACGCACGCCGAGCGCGTGGCGGTGCGCTCGGGGATCAGCCGGGAGGACCAGGACCGCTTCGCCCTGGAGAGCCACCAGAAGGCAGTGGCGGCCATCGATGCCGGACGCTTCGTCGACGAGATCGTGCCGGTGCCGGTCAGGCGGGGACGCGAGGAGGTGCGCTTCGAGGTCGACGAGGCGCCCCGGCGTGACACGACCGCCGAGGCGCTGGCCCGCCTGCGGCCGGCGTTCGACCTGCCGACAGGTGACGAGGGCCCGGCCGACGGGATCGGGACGGTCACCGCAGGCAACGCGCCGGGGATCACGGACGGGGCTGCGGCCACCGTGGTGGCCAGTGAGCGCGCGGTGGAGCGCTACGGGCTGACACCGCTCGCCCGGATCGTGGGCTACGCCCAGGCCGAGGTGGAGCCGAGGTGGCTCTTCCTCGCGCCCGTCGTCGGGGTGCGGCGGCTGCTCGAGAAGGTCGGCCTGCCGATCGATGCGTTCGACCTGGTCGAGATCAACGAGGCGTTCGCCGCGCAGGTGCTCGCGGACGGACGCGAACTCGAGTTCGACTGGTCGAAGGTCAACGTGAACGGCGGGGCGATCGCGCTGGGTCACCCGATCGGTGCGAGCGGGGCGCGGATCGTGGCGACGCTTCTCCACGAGCTGCGGCGGCGCGGGGGCCGGTACGGCCTGGCGACGCTCTGCCTGGGGGGCGGCGGCTCGGTGGCGATGGCATTCGAGCGAGTCTGAGGTTCTGCGCCCGTCTCCTGCCCGGTGCCGGGCGGGTGCCGGCGGGTACCGGCGGGTGCCTGCCGCCAGCGCGTCTCCGGTCGCGGCCACGGGCGCGGGCTATGATCCGCGCGTCATCCCGTACCGGAGATCGCCGTGCGCCGCGTCGCGATCGTCACCGACACCGCGTCCGACTTCGACCCCGCGGCGGCCGCCGCGGCGGGCATCGTGCTGGTCCCGCTGATCGCCAGTTTCGGCGACGAGGAGTACCTCGCATCGGTCGAGCTGTCCGCCCGCGCGTTCTGGGACAAGTTCAACACGCCGGGCCTGCCCTTCCCCAAGACCGCCGCCGCCAGCGTGGGGACGTTCCAGGCGACCTTCGAGCAGTGCTTCCGTGACGGCGCCGAGGCGGTGGTCTGCATCACGGTCGCCGGCACCCTGTCGGCCACGCTCAAGAGCGCACAGATCGCGAGGGACGCGCTGCCGGATCGCGAGATCCACGTGATCGACAGCTGGGGCGCCAGCATGGTGGAGGGCATCCTTGCGCAGCTGGGCGCCGACATGGCCGACCGCGGGGCCTCCGGCGCGGAGATCGCGGCCGAGCTGGAGCGTCGCGTCCCCGACTGCCGCCTCCTCTTCGTGCTGGACACGCTCGACCACCTGGTGCGCGGCGGTCGCATCGGGAGGGGGCGCGCGCTGGTGGGCGCCATGCTGTCGCTCAAGCCGATCATGACCGTCACGGACGGGATCGTCGACATCGTCGACCGCCCGCGGACGCGCTCCCGGGCGCGCCAGCGGCTGATCGAGCTGGTGACCGCGCGGCCGGTCGAGCGGATGGCGATCCTGCACACGCCGAACACGGAGGACGTGGAGCGATTCGCGGACGAACTCGCCGCGGCTGCCGGCATCGATCGGGCTGCCCTGCCCGCGCAGTTCATCGGCGCGTCGATCGGCCCGCACGTCGGCCCCGGCGCCTACGGGGTCGCGGTGCTCTGGCGTCACGAGTAGGGCGGGCCTCCGGTCGGACCTACCCCATCGAGGCGATCAGCCTGTGATCCGGGGAGGGCCCCCTTGGGGCCGTGTGGCCCTTCGTCATCCCGCCACCCGGCGTATAGTCGCCGCCGAGACGACCATGCGACCACGCACCGGCGCCCTTCGGGTTCTGTCCTGCCCGGGGGCGGGCCGGGCGAGTCCCAGTTCCGTCGCAGGGCGTCGGTCATGGAGGACGATCGCCAGATGGCGACAGAGCAGATCGGCAAGATCAATGCCTGGGCCGTGGCCCAGCAACAGTTCGATCTCGCCGCCGAGAAGCTGGGGCTCGACCCGGGCCTGCGGCAGGTACTCCGGGAACCCCGGCGCGAGCTCACGGTGCATTTCCCCGTCAAGATGGACGACGGGACCGTGCGCGTCTTCACCGGCTACCGCGTCCAGCACAACCTCGGCCGCGGACCCGCCAAGGGCGGCATCCGCTACCACCAGGACGTCTCGCTCGACGAGGTCAAGGCCCTCGCGATGTGGATGACCTGGAAGTGCGCCGTGGTGGGCATCCCGTACGGCGGCGGCAAGGGCGGCGTCATCGTCGACCCGAAGAAGCTCTCGCGGCGTGAGCTCGAGGGGCTGACCCGGCGGTTCGCCACCGAGATCAGCATCATCATCGGCCCCGAGCGCGACATCCCCGCGCCGGACGTGAACACCAACGCGCAGACCATGGCCTGGATCATGGACACGTACTCGATGCACGTCGGGTACACCGTGCCGGCCGTGGTCACGGGCAAGCCGATCAGCCTGGGCGGCTCCGAGGGCCGCAACGAGGCCACCGCGCGCGGCGCCGTCTACTGCGTCGCCGAGGCCGCCAAGCACCTCAAGCTCGACCTGCACGGGGCCACGGTGGTGGTCCAGGGCTTCGGCAACGCCGGCTCGATCGCCGCGCAGCTGATGGTCCAGGAAGGCTCGACCGTCATCGCGGTCTCCGACTCGCAGGGCGGCATCCACAACCCGAAGGGCCTGGATGTCGACCGCGTGATCGCCTGGAAGCAGGAACACGGCACGGTCGTCGGTTTCCCCGGCGCCGAGTCCGTCTCGAACGAGCAGATCCTGGAGATCCCCTGCGACGTCCTGATCCCGGCCGCGCTGGAGAACCAGATCACCGGCAAGAACGCCGAGCGCATCCACGCCAGGATCGTCGCCGAGGCGGCCAACGGCCCCACGACGCCCGAGGCGGATGCCACGCTCTACGAGCGCGGGATCTTCCTCATCCCGGACATCCTCTGCAACGCCGGCGGCGTGACCGTCAGCTACTTCGAGTGGGTCCAGGACCTCAACCGGGACCACTGGAGCGAGGCCCAGGTCAACGCGAAGCTCAAGGAGATCATGACCAAGGCCTTCGGCGAGACGCTCGCGCTCTCGTTGAAGCACGAGGTCAACATGCGGACCGGCGCGTACCTGCTCGCCGTGGACCGCGTGGCGAGTGCGACCGCCCTGCGCGGGCTGTACCCCTGATCGCAGGCGGCCGCTGACGGCCGCCTGACACTCGAGTTCCCGAACCGCCGCCGGCCAGCCCGGCGGCGGTTCCGCGTCCGGCGGCCGTTCCGCATCCGGTGACCGGTCCCCCGGTCAGGCGTCGGCCCCAGCCCCGCGGCCCCGGCCGATCCCCCGTCGGCGGCGGGTCGACGTCCGCCGGGCGGTGCCCCGGTGCTACCATCCCGCCACCATGCTGGACCACGAAGAGAAGTTCCTGTTCAAGGAGGAGATCCTCCAGCTCTCGAACGCGCTGTCCGAGCCCGGAGCGCTCGACAACGTGGAGGACCTCCTGACCGACGTGATCACCAGCCCGCGCTTCGACTCCGAGGTGTTCACGCTGGAGCGCTCGCTGCAGGTCATGCTCGGGCCGCGCGCCGGCACCACCCTGGTCGGGCTCCTGACGGTCGCGCCGGAGGTCTTCGACGAGGTCGCCGAGGTCCGGATCTCTCCCGAGGTCCAGGAGCGCCTGGTCGCGTGGCGCGCCCGCTTCGGCCTCGCCATCGACAACGCGCTCAACTTCCTGAACAACCCCGACGGGATCCAGGGGCACAACTTCAGCACCCAGATCGTCCACGTGGACGACCGGCGCGTGCTGCAGGGCCGGCTGACCCTGGTGCGGTACAACAACGAGCCGCAGTTCTTCGTCGCCGACGCGAGCGTGCTCTACGACCTGATCGCCGACGTGCTGGAGCGGCTGGGTCCGCACACGGAGGTCGACACCGTGGACCCGGACACGATCGTCCGCCTCAAGGACGCGGTGGCGCTGGTGGAGCGTCGGGCCGTCCCGCGCGACCGCGGCTGATCCCGTCCGTGCCGCGTCCCCCCGCCGAGGGCCTCGCCGACCGGCCCGTGCCGCGTCCTCCCGCGCCGGACCCGGCCGTCCGGCGCATCTACCTGGCCGCCACCGGCATGAACCGGGGCAAGACCACCACCTCGCTCGGGCTGCTCGCCGCCCTCATGGGGCGGGGGCTTGCCACCGGGTTCACCAAGCCGGTCGGGCAGCGCTACGCGATCGTCGACGACATCCCCGCGGACGAGGACGCGATCCTGGTCCGGGAGGTCTACGGTCTGCCGGACTCGCTCTCGGTGATGAGCCCGGTGCACATTCCCCGCGGCTTCACCCGTTCCTACATCCGGGGCGAAGTCGTGGAGGACCTGGGGGCGCGCATCCTCCGGGCGTTCGACGTCGTCTCCGGCGGGCGCGACATCGTGCTGATCGAGGGGACCGGCCATGCCGGTGTCGGGGCTGTCATCGGGCTCTCCAACGCCGAGGTCGCCCGGATGCTGCGCGCGCCGGCCGTGATCGTCAGCGAGGGCGGCGTGGGCCGGCCCATCGACGAGATCGTCCTGAACCGCGCGCTCTTCGCCCGCCACGGCGTGGAAGTGGTGGGCGCCATCGTGAACAAGGTGGACGTGGAGGCGCAGCCGACCCTCCCCGAGGTGCTGGAGGCCGGCCTGGCCCGCCACGGGATCCCTCTCCTCGGCGTGCTGCCCTTCCGGCCGCTGCTGTCGAACCCGACGCTCTCCATGCTGTGCCAGCAGCTCAACGGCGAGCTGCTCCACCCCGGGCCGGACCTCGATCGGCCCATCGAGCGGATCGACATCGGGGCGATGCAGGCGGGCCACCTGCTGGAGCGCCTGGCGCCCGGGAGCCTGCTGATCGTGCCGGGGGACCGGGAGGACCTGGTCCAGGCACTCGTGACCGTGACCCTCATGGGTCGGCCGGGGCGCGGGCGTGCGGCCACCCGTGCCGATGGTGCGGTCACTCGTGCCGGGGATGCGCCGGGTGGCGCATCCGTGCCTCCAGGGGATCCTGCCGGCTCCGCCGTCGGTGCGGCCGGGGCGCCGGACGTCGTGGGCCTGGTGCTGACGGGCGAGCACGCGCCGGCACCGCGGGTGGTGAGCGCCATCCGGTCGGCCGACCTCTTCGCCTTCCGGGTGGCCGAGGACACCTACCGGGTCGCCTCCGAGGTGCACGACCTCCTCGTGAAGACGCACCCGGAGGACATCGAGAAGATCGCGCTGATCCAGTCGCTCGTGGCATCGCACCTGGACGTCGAGCGCATCTTCGACCTGGCCGTCCCGCTGGCATAGCCTGCCGGGTCGCCGCCCGGGCGAGGGGCGTGCCAGCGGCCGGCGCGTTCTCCCTCAGCCGGCGCGTTCTCCTCGGCCGGCGGGCGTTCCCCGGCCGGCGCGTTCTCCTCGGCCGGCGGGCGTTCCCCGGCCGGCGCGTTCTCCTCGGCCGGCGGGCGTTCCCCGGCCGGCGCGTTCTCCTCGGCCGGCCGCCTCAGGCGAGCGGCCAGCAGTCGATGAGCCGGGCCGACGGGAAGCGGACCGCCAGGCTGAGAAGCGCCGGGCCGGACACCACGTCGAGTTCCTCCAGCGTGAGGCCGTCCGCCACGCTGACATAGTCCGGACGCGCCAGCGGCTCGGCGGCGAGCACCGCCTGCATGCGTGCCCGGAGCCGGGCCGCGTCCCGCTCGCCGCGGGCATGGTCCCCGGCGGCGGCCTGGAGCGCCCGGTGCAGCACCGGCGCCGCGCGGCGTTCGTCCTCGCCCAGGTACGCGTTCCGTGACGAGAGGGCGAGCCCGTCCGCATCGCGCACGGTGGGCACGACCACCAGGTCGACCGGCAGGCCCAGGTCACGCACGACGCGGTCGACCACCACCGCCTGCTGCCCGTCCTTCTGGCCGAAGTACGCGCGGTCGGGCCGGACCAGCCCGAACAGGATCGTGACCACCGTGGCCACCCCGCGGAAGTGCCCGGGGCGGGCCGCGCCCTCCAGCACCGTGCCGAGCGGGCCGGGGTCCACCGACGTCGAGAACCCCGCCGGGTAGATCGTTGCCGCGTCGGGCGCGAAGACGACGTCCACCCCGCTCGCCTCGCAGACGCGGAGGTCGGCATCGAGGGCCCGCGGATAGCGTTCGTAGTCCTCGCCGGGGCCGAACTGGGTGGGGTTGACGAAGATGCTGACCACGACCGACGCACACTCGCGGCGGGCGCGCTCGATCAGGGCCCGGTGTCCGGCGTGCAGGGCACCCATCGTGGGAACGAGCCCGACCGGGCCGGGCAGCGCGGCGCGGACGGCGGCCAGCGCCGGGCGGTCGCGGACCAGTCGGGGGGCGCGGTCGACCTCCGGCGCTCCGGGGGCCACCGTCCTACAGGTCCCGGTCCAGCGGGATCGGGAAGGGCACCGCGTCCGCGCGATCCATCTCGCCGCGCCCGAGCGCCTCGTCCAGCACAGCCTGGTCCATGGCGCTCGACTCCGCGGAGCCAGGGAAGGTCCCCGCGTTCACGTCGGACGCGTAGGCACGCGCCGCGTCGAGGATGGTCTCCCGCAGGTGCGCGTACGGCCGCGCGTGGCGCGGGATGAACGAGCCCAGGCCCAGCAGGTCCGTCACCACCTGCACCTGGCCGCTGCAGCCGGGCCCCGCGCCGATCCCGATGGTCGGGATGTGCAGGCGCTCGGTGATCGCCGCCGCCAGCTGGGCGGGCACCAGCTCCAGGACGACGGCGAAGGCGCCGGCGTCCTGCACGGCGATGGCATCCGACAGGAGCCGCTGGGCGGCATCCCGGGTCCGGCCCTGCACGCGCACCTTGCCGCCCATCCCGTGCCTGGCCTGCGGCGTCCATCCGATGTGCCCCATGACCGGGATCCCGGCGCGGACGATCGCCTCGAGGCTGCGTGCCGAGCGGACCCCGCCCTCGGCCTTGACCGCCTGCGCGCCGCCCTCGCGCAGGAACCGACCGGCGTTCTCGCGCGCCTGCTCGGGCGTCTCGTAGGAGAGGAACGGCATGTCCGCCACCACCATGGCGCGCTCCGAGCCCCGCACCACCGCCTTGGTGTGGTGGAGCATCTCCTCCATGGAGACGCGCACGGTGGACTCGTAGCCGAGCATCACCTCCGCCAGCGAGTCGCCCACCAGCAGGATGGGGATGCCGGCCTCGTCGAGGATGCGGGCCGTCGGGTAGTCGTACGCGGTGAGCATCGGGATCCGCTGGCCGTCGGCGTACAGCTTCGCGATGTCCTGGATGGTCAGCCGACTGCTGTTGGTCGTAGCGCTCATTCCGGCACCTCCCCGGGGGACCTGGCGGCTGCCGTGCCCGTTCGATCGACCGATTCTCCCGCACCCTGCGCTTCCCGTCCGGCGGGGCTCTCGCGTGCGGAGAGGATCGCCGCGACCCGGTCGAGAAGCCGGTCGGCGACCTCCCGCTTCGACATGAGCGGCCAGGGTTCCGGCGCGTTCCCCGGGACGACCAGGGTGACGCGGTTGGTGTCGACGCCGAAACCTGCGCCCGGCTCCAGGACGTCGTTGGCCACCAGCAGGTCCACACCCTTGCGACGCGCCTTCTCGGCAGCCCGGTCGAGCGAGCCGGTCTCGGCCGCGAACCCGACCAGCACCGGGCGCGGGGCGAGCCGTCCGGCCGTCTGCGCCGCCTCGGCCAGGATGTCCTCCGTCGGCTCGAGCTCGAGGGTGGGTGCCTGGTCCCGGGTCAGCTTGGCGGCCGCCCGCCGCCGCGGCCGGAAATCGGCCACGGCGGCCGCCATGGCGAGCACGTCGGTCTCCGGGAGGACGTCCAGCACAGCCGTCCGCATCTCGGCGGTGGTCGCCGCGTGGATGATGGTCGCGGCTCCGGGGAGCGGCACCGCGGTCTGCCCGACGATGAGGGTGACGCGGGCGCCGCGTGCCAGCGCCGCCTCGGCGATGGCGACCCCCATCCTGCCGGAGGACCGGTTGCCGATGAAGCGGACCGGGTCGATCGGCTCGGCCGTGCCACCGGCCGTCACGACGACGTGGCGCCCGGCGAGGTCCACGGCGCCTGCGCGCGCCCGGGGCATGCCGCCGGGCGGCGAGGCCGCGCCCGCCAGCCCGGGCTCGCCACCTGCGCGCGCCGCCAGCGCGGCCACGACCGCGTCGACGATCCGCTCCGGCTCCGCCAGCCGGCCCTGCCCGACCAGCCCGGAGGCGAGCGCCCCGGTCGCCGGCTCGACCACGGTGTAGCCGAAGGCGTGCAGCCGTTCGACGTTGGCCCGGGTGGCCGGGTGCGCGTACATCCCCGCGTCCATCGCCGGCGCGACCACCACCGGCGCGGCGGTGGCCAGGCAGGTCGCGGTGATCACGTCGCCGGAGAGGCCGGTCGCCATCGCCGCCAGCCAGTGCGCCGTGGCGGGGGCGACCACGATCGCGTCGGCGGAGCGCGCGGCCACCACGTGCCCGATCCGCTCGTCGGGGAGGAGCTCGAGCGGGTCCTGCAGCACGGGCTGGCCGCTGAGGGTCTCGAACGTGAGCGGGCCCACGAACGCGGCGGCCGAGTGCGTCATCAGGACCTGGACCCGCGCGCCCTCGGCGGAGAGGCGGCGCAGCAGCTCGACGGCCTTGTACGCGGCGATCGAACCGGTGACGCCCAGCACGATCGACCGCCCCGCCAGGCGTCCCGCGGCAGCTTCGCTCATCGGCCCGTGCCTCCCGCGGCGGCCCTCGCGCCCCGGGCGGTGACCGTGGTGTGCCGTGCGGTGGCCGTCGGGCTCGGCGTCGCGCTGCTCCACGCCGATGGTGCCGCCTCCGCCGCCAGGATCGCGAGGCCGCTCAGGGTCAGGTCGGGGTCGATCGCGTCCACCCCGGGAAGCTCGTCGATCCAGGGGAGCTGGCTGACGCCGCCGGTCAGGACGACCGCCACCCGCGAACCGGGTGCGTCCGCGAGCAGCTCGGCCCGGATCCGGTCCAGGAGCTCCCGGGCCAGCCCGATCGTCCCGTACACCGCGCCGCTCCGTATGGCGCTCACGGTGTCCCGGCCGATCGCATGCTCCGGCCGCAGCGGCTCCACCCTCGGCAGCCGTGCCGTCCGGGCCGACAGCGCCTCCAGGCCCAGCTCGATCCCGGGCGCGATGGCGCCACCGATGAACGCGCCGTCGCGGGCCACCACGTCCACGGTGGTGGCCGTGCCGAAGTCGAGGACCATGGCGGGCGTCCCGTAGCGACGTCCGGCGGCAAGGGCGTTCACCAGCCGGTCGGCACCCACCTCTGACGGCTGATCCACGCGGACCGGGATCGGGACGTTGTCGGCCGTGGCCTCGAGCAGCGGAAGGCCGCGACGGGCCACCGCGGACGCGATGGCGCGGCCGACCTGCGGGACCACGCTCGCCAGCACCACGCGATCCACGTCCTCGAGGCGCAGCCCGTCGAGATCCAGCAGCTCGCGCAGCAGCAGCTCCGCCTCGTCCACGGTGGCGCGCGGTGGGGTCACGGCGCGCCGCGTGCCTGCCACGCGGCCGTCCTCCACGAGCCCCAGCGTGATGTTCGAGTTGCCGACGTCGATCGCGAGCAGCATCCCGGCGATGATACGCCCGGGGTTCCCGCGCCCCGCCGGGCCTTGCTACCATCCGGGGGTCCCCGGCGCACGGGGCCCACGCTGGAGGAGCATGTGGCCGCCCTTCCGCCCGCCAAGTTCTTCGTCAACCACGGGGTGATCGCCAGCCCCACCGACCTCTACCACCTCCTCCGTCCCCTCCTCAAGCAGACCGTGGCCTACGCGTACCTCCGCGGCCGCGAGGTGATCGCGCACGGCGTCGGCCCGGTCGAGCGCATCGTCATCGACCGCCCCGACGTCTCCACCTACTTCACGCCCCTGTCGGTCTGCGTGAACGTCGACTCCTTCGAATACCTGGAGTTCGACACGCGGCCGGACGGCGTGGTCACGTTCGCGCTGGTCCAGGGCGACGAGCGCGTGGTCATCACGTACCAGGCGGATGGGAGCGAGCCCGAGGACGGGTTGGCCGGGCAGGCCACCCTGGACCTGGTGCGCGACGACTACGTGCAGATGGAGCTTGGCGGGCTCGGGGCGCCGGGAGGGCTGGGAACGCAGGGCGCGCCGGGGGACGCGGGGCCGGACGTCGGGGGCTGAGCCGGACGCCGGCGACCGGGCCGTCCGCGCCCGGGGAGCCGGCCGATCAGGCCCGCCACCGGGGAGCGACCCGTCGGCCCCGTCGGCCGTGTACCATCCCCGCGATGTTCGAGCGAACCGCGCTGCCGGGCGGGCCGCGGGTGGTCACCGTGCGCCTTCCCGCGGCCCGGTCCTTCTCCGCCGTTGCCTACGTCCGCGCCGGTTCCCGCATGGAGAGCCGCGCCGAATCGGGCATGGCGCACTTCATGGAGCACCTCACCTTCAAGGGCACCGCCTCGTGGCCCTCCACGCGGGCGGTCTCCGAGGCGATCGAGGGGAGCGGCGGCACCAGCAACGCGGCCACCGACCGCGAGTCCACGAGCTACTGGGCGCGCGTCCCCTCCCGTGACGCCGTGCTGGCCATGCGGATGCTGGGCGAGCTCGTCACGCGCCCGCTGCTGCGCGAGGACGACGTCGCGCACGAGCGCACGGTGGTGATCGAGGAGATCCGCTCGTACCGCGACGATTCCGGCGAGTTCGTCTTCAACCTGCTCGACCAGGCCGTCTTCGGCGACACCCCGCTGGGCTGGGAGATCGCCGGCGACGAGGAGAGCGTCGCGGGTCTCACGGCGTCGTCGCTGCGCGGGTTCTGGGAGCACTGGTACCGGCCCTCGAACGTGGTCGTGGCGGCCGCCGGGGACCTGGAGCACGAGGCGATCTGCGCCATGGTGGAGGAGGGGTTCGGGTCGGACGGCGTGAGTGCCCCGACCGCGCCCTCGGCCACGATGAGCGCTCCGGAGACGGTCGGGATCCCGGATGCTGCGGCCGCGCCGGGGTCGCCGGAGGAGGGCCGACCCTCCTGGACGCCGGGCGACGGGCGCTTCCAGCCGGCACCGCCGCTGCCGTCGGCCGAGCGGTTCCGCATCGTGAACCGGCCGGGCTCGCAGGCGCACCTGGCCCTCGCGGTCCCCGCCCTCCGCCGCGACGACCCCGACCAGTGGACGCTCGAGCTGCTGGACACGGTGCTCGGGGAGGGGATGAGCAGCCGGCTCTTCCTGCACCTTCGCGAGGAGGCCGGGCTCGCGTACGACGTGCACTCCTTCATCAGCGATTTCGCCGACTGCGGGATGCTCGGGATCTATGCCGGCGTGGATCCGCACATGCTCACGCGCGCGCTGGAGGCGATCCTGGGCGAGCTCGCGGAGTTGCGCGACCACCGGATCCCGGACGACGAGCTGGGCCGCGCGAAGGCGTACGCGTGCGGCCGGCTCGAGCTCCGGCTGGAGGAGGGGCGGAACCTCGCGTCATGGCTGGGAGCACAGGAGGCGCTCCACGAGCGGACGCTGACGCCCGAGGAGGCGATCGAGGCGATCCAGGCGGTGGACGGCGAGGCGATCCGCTCGCTGGCCGGGCGGCTCTTCCGGGACGAGGCGCTCTCGCTGGCGGTGATCGCGCCGGGCCGGCGCGGTGCCGGCCTCGAACGCAGGATGCGGCTGCCGTGAACGACGACGGACGCGAGTCGATCCCCGGCCAGGTCGACCCGATGCTCGACCTCGACCTGGCGGACGTCGACGAGGCGCCGGTGGGTCACGAGTCCCCCGCGCCCCTGGACGGCGACGAGCACGTGACGCCCCGTCACGGCGACGAGTCGTCCGCCGAGTCCGCGTCTGCCGCGGCAGAGCCCGCCGACTCCGCGACCGCCGAGTCCGCGTCTGCCGTGGCAGCGCCCGCCGACTCCGCGACCGCCGAGCCCTCCGTCCCTGGGCCCGGGGAGGGCGAGCCAGCCGTCGCCGGGCCCGGGAAGGGAGCCGGAGGCGGACCGGTGGCCCCTGTCGCGGTGGGCCCGGGGCGCACCGGGACGAGGGGGCGCGGCGGCGGACGGCGGGCAACCGGCACGGCCCGTGCGGACGAGGGACCCGCGGCGCCTCCGGAGCACCCCCGACCGGCCGGGAGCGCCGTCGCCGAGGCGCGCATCGCGCAGCTCCACCTCCGGGTCGGGATGCTGGGACTGGCGCGCGCGGAGCTCGAGACCCTCGCCGCGCGCGGCTCGCTGGACGTGCCGGCCCTCGCCGACCTGGCCGAGGTGCGGTGGCGGACCGGCGACCTGGTCGGTGCCGGCGAGGCAGCCGACGCGCACCTGCAGGCCGGCGGCGAGGAGCTGGTTGCCCTGTGCGTCGCGGCCGAGGCGGCCGCGACGGCGGGTCGTGCAGCCGATGCCCGCGAGCTCGCGGTCCGTGCCCTCTCGCGCGGGCGTGATCGCCTGGACGATGTCTTCGCCGGCCAGCCGAGGAGCGCGATCTGGCCCCCCGACGCGGCCCGCGAGGGGTTGTCCGCCCGGCCCGGTACCGGCGCGCCGGATGCCATCGCACCCGCCGGCGCGCCGTCGGTGGGACCGGGCGCGGCGCCCTCTGCCGAGCTGGACGATGTGCAGTCACGGATCGCGCGGGGCGACGTGGAGGGAACCGCGACCCGCCTGGCCCTGATCCTGCGCGACCGGCCCGTCCTGGCCCCCGCCGTGCTCGCGGTCGCGGACGAGGCGCTGCGCGTGGCGGGCCCGGGTCCCGAGGCCGCGGCGCTGCACGTGGCGCGTGGCGATGCATACCGCCTGATGGGCCGCGAGACGCTCGCGTCCGAGGCGTTCCGACAAGCCAGCAGGGCGCTTCGCGGCGCCCGAGCACCCAGGGAGACAACGTGATCGAACGCACCCTCGTCCTGGTCAAGCCCGACGGCGTCCAGCGGCTCCTCGTGGGTCGCATCCTCGCCCGGTACGAGGAACGTGGGCTCAAGCTGGTCGGGCTCAAGCTGGTGCAGGTGGACCGCGAGTTCGCGGAACGCCACTATGCCGTCCACCGTGGCAAGCCGTTCTTCGAGGGACTCGTGGCGTTCATCACCTCCGGGCCGCTCGTCGCGGTGGCTCTCGAGGGCCCCGACGCGGTCGCGATCGTCCGCACCATGAACGGCGCCACGCGCCCCGCCCAGGCCGACCCGGGGACCATCCGGGGCGATCTCGCGGTGGAGACGGCGCAGAACCTGGTGCACGCCTCCGACAGCCCCGAGACGGCGGAGGCCGAGCTGGCGCTCTGGTTCCGCCCGGAGGAGCTCGTCCGGTACGGGCGGGAGATCGACCGGTGGGTCCTCGCCCCCGAGGGGGCGTGACCGTCAGTCCATCGAGCCCAGGGCCCCGCCCGAGCCGACGGACACAGCGACCGCGAGCAGCCCCGCGATCAGCGCCACGACCACGGTGATCGTGGGCCAGTTGGTCGCCAGCAGCTGGGCGCCACGGCCCGTGCCCAGGGCCTCGACGCCCGCGCGCACGCCCCTGGCACCGCGACCGCGCACCGGTTCCGCGCCCGCGGGCTGCCCGGCGCGCGTGACCGGTTCCGGGGCGCCCCCGGGTCGCCGGC
>JAJYGO010000065.1 GCA_021785115.1 Chloroflexota bacterium
CCCGCGACAGACTCTTCTCCAGCACGATCATCGCGAACACCGAGGTGCCCGCGGAGACGTTCCCCGAGCGCGGGCGCACGGCGTTGGTGGCGACCATGCCCGTCCCCGCGTCGCCCTCGGGGGGACACAGGGGGATGCCGGCCGGGAGCCTGCCCGACGGGTCGAGCAGCCTCGCGCCCTCGGCGGTGAGCGTCCCGGCCGGGTGGCCCGCGGGCAGGACGGCGGGGAGGATGTCCCGGAGCCTCCAGCCCAGCCGGCGCGGCGCGACAACATCGTCGAACTTCGCCATCCGCGCGGCGTCCCAGTCACCGCTGCGCGGGTCGATGGGGAACATGCCCGAGGCCTCTCCCACGCCCATCGCGCGCTCGCCGGTGAGCTTCCAGTGGGCGTACCCGGCCAGCGTGGTGAGGTGGGCGATCCGTGGCACGTGCGGCTGCTCTTCCAGGATCGACTGGTACAGGTGGGCAATGCTCCAGCGCTGCGGCACGGCGAAGTCGAGGAGCGGGGTCAGCTCGGCGCAGGCCCTGCCGGTGATGTTGTTCCGCCACGTACGGAACGGCACCAGCAGCCTCCCTTCGACGTCCAGGGGCACGTACCCGTGCATCATTCCGCTGAGACCCATGGCCGCGACGGTCGGCAACTCCACGGAATAGCGGGTGCGTACGTCCTGGACGAGCGACCCGTAGCAGGCGGCCAGGCCCCTCCAGACGTCCTCCATGTCGTACGTCCAGACGCCGTCCCGGAGCTGGTTCTCCCAGGCATGCGTGCCCGACGCCAGCGGCGTCGTGTCGGGCGCGATGAGAGACGCCTTGATGCGGGTCGAGCCGAGCTCGATCCCGAGGATTGCGCCGCCCGACTGGATCAGTTCCACCGCACTACGCCGTTGCTGGTTCACCGGATCCTCCTCGGCTCGTGCCGGCCGTGCGCGCCGCCGGCTCAGCGGCCCGTCGTCATCTCGCCGCCCCTTCGCCGCCTCGGCGCCCCGGCACCGGCCCCGACGACCCCCGGACGACAAGCGACGGCCGAAGCACCAGCGCGAGCTCGGCCTCGGCGACGGAAGCGCCGTCTTCATCCAGGACGAACCGAATTGCCGAGGCCACCATCTCGCCCAGCGGCATGCGGATGGTGGTCAGCGCCGGCACCGTGCAGGATGACAGCGAGATGTCGTCGAAGCCGACGATCGAAACGTCCTCGGGCACGCGCCGCCCCTCGCGGTACGCGCCGTGCAGCGCACCGATCGCCTGCACGTCCGTCGAGGCCACCACCGCGGTCGGGGGTCGGGGCAGGCTCATCAGCCGGGCAAGAGCGATCGCGGCCTCGGCCGGATCGTTCGGCGCGTACTGGATATACCCGTCCGGCAGCCGGATGCCCCGCTGTGTCAGATAGTCGACGAAGGCCGCCTGGCGTTCGTGGATATCCCCGAGTGATCGCCCGGCGATGAACGCCACGTCCCGATGGCCGAGGTCCCACAGGTGGTCGAGTGCGGCGATGACCCCGGCGCGATTGTCCACGTTGACGCTCGCGATGTGTGGCAGGGCCGTTCCCTGCCACAGCGCGACCACCGGCACGTGCGTCTCTCGAAGATCCTCGAGCAGACGCGGCTGCTCGCTCGTGTCACCCAGCAGCATGATCGCGTCGACGTGGCGGGTTTCCAGCACGGCCCGGAGGGCGATCGCCTCGTCCGCGCGACCGTGCGCGTGACCCAGCACCACGTTGTACCCGCGGGCCCGCGCCTCCACCGAGATCGCGTCTATGGCGCCCGCGAAGAACGGGTCGGTGATCTCCCGCACGATCACCCCCAGCAGCATCGTGCTCGCCCCGCGCAGGCCACGCGCGAGCGGGTTGGGCCGGTAGCCAAGACGACCGGAGACGGCCATGACCCTTGCGCGGGTCGCCGGTGCGATCGGGATGGCCGATTCGGCCCCGCTCAGCACGCGCGACACGGTGCTCTGGGAAACGCCCGCGGCCTCGGCGATGTCTCGCATCGTCACGATGCGCGTGGATCCCAGCGACCGAGCTCCTCGCTTCGCCTCACCCCCACCACTCAACGTCGACCTCCCTCGTCCCCCGGCGGTGCCGAGAAGCATTGACAGCATACCATTGACCGCATAGGATTGCATCCGGTCGGTTCCGTCGTGAGTCGTCGACCGGTGCGGTGTCGCGGGTCTGCCCGCAGGCCGCCACGGCCACCGCGGCGCCCGGCCACGGCCACGCGCCTCGGTGGCACAGGGGGGGAGCGGAGGCAGGGGCGCCTGCTGCAGGCGCCACGCGCAGGGGTTCGGGGACGGCATCGTGAAGGCCCTCGATCGGTACGAGGTCTGGCTGGTCACGGGCAGCCAGCATCTCTACGGACCAGGCGTGCTCGGACAGGTTGCGGAGCACGCGCAGCGGATCGCCCGTGGGCTCGATGAGGCAGCGGACATGCCCGTGCGGGTGGTGCCGCGGCCGGTGCTGACGACGGCGGAGTCGATCCGGGCGATGGTCCTCGAGGCAAACTCCAGCCCGAATTGCGTCGGCTTGATCGCCTGGATGCATACGTTCTCGCCGGCCAAGATGTGGATCGCCGGTCTCCAGGCGCTGCAGAAGCCACTCGCCCACCTGCACACGCAGTACAACCGCGATCTGCCGTGGGCCACGATCAACATGGATTTCATGAACCTCAACCAGTCGGCCCACGGAGACCGGGAGTTCGGGTACCTCGAGACACGCCTCCGACGGAACCGGACCACGGTCGTCGGGCACTGGCAGGACCCCGACGTGATCGCCAGGCTGGCAACCTGGACACGCGCGGCCTGCGGGTGGCACGAAGCCCACGAGCTTCGCATCGCCCGCTTCGGCGACAACATGCGTGACGTCGCGGTGACGGAGGGCGACAAGGTCGAGGCGCAGGCGCGACTCGGCTTCTCGGTGAACACCTTCGGCGTGAGCGACCTCGCCGCCGCCGTTCAAAACGCTCCCGACGCCGACGTTGACCGGCTGGTCGGCGAGTACGACGCCGTCTACGACCTCGTCCCGGAGCTCCGGTCGGGGGGCGGGCGGCGGGAATCCCTGCGCGACGCGGCCCGGATCGAAGCTGGATTGCGGGC
>JAJYGO010000322.1 GCA_021785115.1 Chloroflexota bacterium
CCTGGTCCTGCGCTGCCGCAGCCGGTGCAGGTCCGTCACGTCGAAGGTGACGCCGTACCAGCGGACGGGGACACCGTCCGGGCCGCGGACGCACTTGACGCGCTCGTGCAGCCAGATCGTCTCCCCGTCGGCGCGGCGGACGCGGTACTCGAGGCTGTACTCGTCCAGGTCCGCGTCGTGGTCCCACACGGCCCCCGTCCGCTCGCGATCCTCCGGGACGACGAGCGATCGCCAGAAGCCGTGCTCCGCGACGCGGGCCGCAGGGTACCCGAGGATCCGCTCAGCCTGGTCGCTGACCCACATGGTGCCGGCCTCCAGGTCGCTCACGAACACGACCGCGTCGAGCCCCTCGACGAGCGACCGGTAGCGCTCCTCGCTCGCGCGCAGGGCGCGCAGCGCGGTGGCCCGTTCCGTGACATCGCGGGCAGTCACCACGAGCGATCCGTCCGACCTGGCCACGCGGTACTCGACGAAGACGGGTCCCGGGAGCTCGACGATCTCCGTCGCGGGCTCGCCGGTCTCCAGGACGTGCTCGTGGATGGCGCGTTGCGCGATGGCACCCGGCAGCACCGCGTACAGACTCCGTCCCACGAGCTCGGTCCGCGTTTCGGCGAACTGCCTGCGCCACGCGTGGTTCGCGTACTCGATGCGGAAATCGAGCAGCCGTTTCGCGCTGTCGGCGATCGGGGAGAGCACGAGCAACGAGACCGGGGCGTCGTTGAGGGCCGACAGCCAGTGCCATTCCCGCGCGGCATGCTCCCGCGGCGGGACGATGACGAGTTGCGGATCGGCGTGCCCGGCGGTCGCTGCGGTCCCGCGTGCCGTGCGCCCCGTCGACCGTCGCGGCGCGGTCACAGCAGTTGCTGCTCCAGTGCGTAGCGGATGAGGTCTGCGTTGCGCGTGAGGCCCATCTTCTCGAGGAGGCGCGCCCGGTAGGTGCTGGCCGTCTTCACCGAGATGCCCAGGCACCGCGCGGTCTCGGTGAGGCTCTCGCCCGTGGCCAGGTGCCGGAAGACCTCGAACTCGCGCCGCGACAGGCGTTCGTGCGGCGCGGCCGGCCCCTCGTCGATCAGCCGCCGCGCGAGGAGCTCGGCCGTGGTCGGCGTGACGTGCGGGTGGCCGGACGCCACCCGGCGGACGGCCTCCACGAGCTGCTCGGTCGAGGCCGTCTTCTCCACGTAACCCGCCGCCCCCGCCGCCAGGCAGCGGACCGCCATCTGCTCCTCGGGCTGCGCGGAGAAGACCAGGATGCGCAGGCCGGGCCGCAGGGTCCGGAGCGAGTCGAGCAGCTCGAGGCCGCCACCCGGCATGCCCAGGTCCAGGAGGCAGACGTCGGCCGGTAGGCGGAGCGCGAGTTCCGTCAGCTCCGGGCCCGAGCCGGCGACGCCCACCACGTCGATGTCGGAACAGGCGGACAGAAGGCGCTCCACGCCCTGGCGAACCACCACGTGATCGTCCGCGAAGAGGACGCCGATCATCCCCCCGGCCTCCCTCGTGCGGCCGCCGGCATGGGCGCGCCGACGATCCACTGGGGATTGTCGCAGCCTCTTGACACGCGTGGGAATGGTCTTACGGCAGGAGTCGCACCCGTCCGACAGACGACCGGCCACGGCGCTCCCTAGCGTGATAGCCCCGGCGTGTCGTCCGGGAGGATATGGCGTCAGACGTGTCGAGGAAAGGGGAGGCGCTCCGTGGACACGTTCATCGGCCGGAAGCGCGGGCTCATCGCGCTCCCGACGTATGCGTTCGCACTCGTGCTCGTGGCGTCCCTGGTCATCCCGGCCACGGCGCTCGCGAAGGGGACGCCCGGTGGCGGCGGAGGCGGCGGCAGGCCCGGCGGCGAGACCCTGGCCAACAGCCTGTCGGTCCCGACGATCATGATCGGCGGCAGCTTCACCGGCGTGACGTGCGGGACGTCGGAGGCGCCCTCGGTGCTCGTCGCCCCGAACGGGATGCCGCTGACCGGCTACGAGATCGACCCGGCTGCCTACTACTACGTCCAGGGCGTGAGCAAGTGGCAGGCGCAGTGCTTCAGCGCGACCTTCGCGACGGCGACGGCCGAGTGGGGCGACAATCTGTCCGGCGACGCCAGCCTGAAGGCCGGCAGCCCGATCCGCGTGGAGCTCGGGCTGTTCAACGCGGACACCACCGTCGTCCCGATGCAGGGCTACACGGTGCTCAAGCTGGAGCCGTCCAAGCTCGACCGCGAGTCCGCCTACGGGACCATCGCGACACCCGACGGTGCGGGCGGCTACTACGCGACCGCGGAGATCCTGCCGGCGCGCGTGTTCGACGGGGGCGTGACGTTCAGCGTCAAGAACGTCGGGACGGGCGCGTACGTGGTGCCGCTGGGGACCAACCCGACGGCCGAGATCAACGCGACCGGCAAGGTCGTCTACGGGTACAACCTGCGCGTCACGCAGGCGGGCCAGTACGAGATCACGTTCGTCCTTCCGTCCGTGGACATCAGCGGCGTGGACGTGGGCACGTACGTCACCGATCCGCTCGGCCCGGACACGGTCACGCTCGTGATCACCGTGGCCGGTGGTGGCGGAGGCGGTGGCAGGAGGTAGCGGCAGCGGGTGACCGCACCGCACGCACTCGCGGTTCGAGACCGCCAGACCATCACCACCACGCGGGGGCGGGCCGGAAGACCCGCCCCCGTTGCGTGCCCGCCGCGGATCGTGGCCATCCCGCCCGACCCTGGTCGTGCGCCGGTCGCGCGACGCTGGTGCGGGGTGCTACCCTCGCCCCGCCGGACGCAACAGCACGGGGGGCCGACGATGCGGGCGATCACGCCGAACCTGTGGTTCGATGGGCGGGCGGAGGAAGCCGCCGCCTTCTACGTCTCGCTCTTCCCGGACAGCCGGATCGACGGGGTGACGCGCGCCGCGGCCGACAACCCGAGCACGCCCGCCGGGGCGGTCCTGCTCGTCGCCTTCACCCTGGCCGGGCAGCACTTCGTGGGGATCAACGGAGGACCACAGTTCCCCTTCACCGAGGCGGTCAGCTTCCAGCTCGACTGCGACGACCAGGCCGAGGTGGATCGCTACTGGGAGGCCCTCGTCGACGGCGGCGGTGAGCACGGGATGTGCGGCTGGCTGAAGGACCGCTTCGGCCTCTCCTGGCAGGTGGTGCCGCGGGAGATGGGCGCCTACGTCGCCGGGTCCGACGCCGCGGGCGCGGCGCGGGCGGCGACGGAGATGCTCCGCATGCAGAAGATCGACCTCGCCAGGCTGCGTGACGCGTACGAGGGCGACGCGTAACGCACCGAACGGGGACGCATAGCGCGCCGCATCGGAACGGACGTCACGGCGACCGCATGCCATTCCCTGTGCTGCAAGACGCAGAACCGTGCAGAATCACACTGACGTGATGACGCGCGACGACAGCATCGACCGGCGACCGGCGGCCCCCTTCTGCCCGTGTGTCCGCGGCGAATGGGGCCAGGTCTGCCCTGAGTGCGGCCAGCGCCTCCCCCCGCGCCCCGGCCCGCTCCAGTCCTGGCACGCCACCCGCGCGATCGACGCGACCGCGTCCGCGCAGGCACGCGCCACGGTCCTGCAGACCCAGTCGTACCGCCACTGGCACCTGTAGCCCGGCGGCGGGCGCCGGACCGTGCGGCAGCGGGCGGTCCCGCGGGATGCTGAGGCGGCGAATCGGGCAGGCGGGCCCTCGGTGCTAGACTCGCCACTTCCGTCGCCGCTTGGATCGGAGGCCTGACCCCGCTGGTGGTGCTGCATCGAGCGGACGCGTCCCACCACAACCTCCCCGCGAGCGGTTCCGTGCAACCTGATCCGGGCGTCGGCCGGTTCGCCGGTCGGCCATCGCCGGGTGCGTTGCTCGTCTTCGACTTCGATGGGACGCTCTGGCGCGGCGACGACCCGCTCGACTGCTACGCGGAGCTGGTGTCGCTGGGGCTCGATCCCGCCGAGCGGGCACCGTTCCTCGCGGACGTCCACGCGTTCCTCTCGGGGGACCACTGGAGCGTGAGCGGCCTCGAGCCTCCGCCCGATGACGGGTGGGCGGCGATCGCCGCGTTCGCCGCGGCTCGTGGCGAGTCGGCGGCCCACCGGCAGGCGGCGTTCCTCGAGACCCGTCGTCGCATCGCGGCGGGCGAGTTCCCGCTCGAGGTGCCCGGCGGTCTGCGCGAGTTCCTGGCCGCCAGCCGGGACTCGTGCGCCGTGGTGCTGGCCTCCAACAGTCCGGCGGCATCGGTCCACCCGGTGCTCGACCGGCTCGGGTTGACCCCATTCTTCGACGACGTCGCGAGCGATGCCGGCAAGCCGGACCGACTCCCCGAGGTCGTGGATTCATGGATCACCGTCTATCGCCCCGCCCACGTCATGAGCATCGGGGACCACTATCGCAACGACATCGCGCCCGCCGTGCGGCGCGGCTGGTTCACCACCTACATCAGCCCGTGGCGCTGGGTCCCGGGACCCTGTTCTGTGGTGGGCGCCACGATGGAGGACGTGCTGCCCGGGCTGTACGCCTGGGTGAGGGCCGTCCGCGGTGCCGTGGAGCAGCAGGAACCGGGGGTCGGGGAGGCCGTCCGGTCGAGGCAGGCAGCCATTCCGGCACCGACGTGGGGCCGCGACCCGGGGAAGGAGGTTGATCGGACGGCCTGACGACGCTCAGGGGGTGTGGGGCTCCCCGGGTCTGCGGCAGGCATGCCGCTCCGCGCGGGGGCCGAATTTCGAGAGGAGGAAGTCTTGGAAAGCGCGCGCTGGCGCAGGCTCCTGGTCGCATCGGCCACCACGGCCCTGGTCGTCACGCTCTCGGCGTGCGGCGCGGGTGCAACGGCCACGCCGAGCTCGGTGGCCCTGACGTTCTACTACCCGGTGGCGGTTCCGGGCCCGATCACGCAGCTGATCGACGGGTACATCTCCAAGTTCGAGCAGCAGAACCCCGGCATCACGGTCAAGCCGGTCCTCTCGGGCGGCTATCCCGACACGCTCACCAAGATCGAGACCACGATCAAGGGAGGCGGCACGCCTCCGGACGTGGCGGTGATGCTGTCGACCGACCTGTACTCGCTGGTCGACTCGAACGCCATCCAGCCGCTGGACAGCCAGATCGCGGCCGCGGGAGGCGACACGTACCTCTCGGACTTCTACCCGGCGTTCCTGGCCAACTCCCGGTACCAGGGCCACATCTGGAGCCTGCCGTTCCAGCGCTCGACGCCGGTCCTCTTCTACAACAAGGACATGTTCACCGCCGCGGGACTCGATCCCAGCACGGGGCCGGCGAACTACCAGGAGATGGTCTCCGACGCGCAGAAGCTGACCAAGCCCGACGGCAGCACGTACGGGATCGAGATCTCCTCCGACGGCATCCCCTACTGGCTCTTCCAGTCGTTCGTGATCGGCGGCGGCTCCAACGTCGTCGGTTCGGCGCCCAACCAGGTGAACTTCGACACGCCGCAGGCCATCCAGGCGCTGCAGGACTTCGCCGACCTGTCCGCCAAGTACCACGTCATGCCGTCCGGCATCCTGCAGTGGGCGAACATGCCCAACGACTTCGTGGCCGGCAAGGCCGCCATGATCTGGCACTCCAGCGGGTCCCTGGCGAACATCCTGAAGCAGGCCAAGTTCAACGTCGGGGTCAGCTACACGGTCGGCGAGAACGGCTACGGCGCTCCCACCGGGGGCGGCAACCTGTACATGCTGAAGGGCATCCCGGCCAGCCACCAGGCGGCCGCGTGGAAGTTCATCCAGTTCATGAGCTCCACGGACACCCAGGCGGACTGGAGCATCAACACCGGGTACATCGCGGCCCGCCAGTCCTCGTACCAGACCGCGGCCATGAAGGCATACATCGCCAAGACGCCGCAGGCGGCAGTGGCGCCGGCCGGGCTGCAGTACGCGAAGGCGGAACTCGCCGCGCATGACAATGCGCAGATCCAGAAGTTCCTCGGCGACGCGGTGCAGGCGGTGCTGACCGGCAAGAGCACGCCGTCGGCGGCGCTTGCCACTGCGCAGCAGCAGGCCACCCAGCTCCTGTCGACCTTCAAGAACTGACCGGGTGCGTCTGCGTCCGATCACCGGTTGGGTGGAGCGGCGGCCCCGCAGAGGGGTCGCCGCTCTGCCCTACCTGCTGATCGCTCCGACCCTCTTCTTCGTCGCGCTCTTCACCCTCTGGCCGACCGTCCTGGTCGCCTTCGACAGCCTGTTCCTCCAGAACGAGGCGGTCCAGGTCCCGCAGTTCACCGGGCTGGGCAACTACGCCGCCCTGGCGGGGGACTCGGCCTTCCAGCAGGTCGTCCTCAACACGGTCCTCTACGTGGTGGTGACCGTGCCGGTCAGCGTGGTGCTGGCCCTGGTCCTCGCACTCGCGCTCAATCGCAAGCTGCGGGCGCTCGGCCTGTTCCGCCTGGCGTTCTTCTACCCGGCGATCCTGCCGATGGTCAGCGCGGCCACCATCTGGCTCTTCATGTACGCGCCGGGCTACGGCCTGGTCAACGTCTTCCTGGGCATCCTGCACCTTCCAGGCCAGAACTGGCTCGGGAGCGCCAACCTCGCGCTGATCGCACTCATGATCCTGGGCATCTGGAAGCAGACCGGCTACTTCATGATCTTCTACCTCGCCGGCCTGCAGGGCCTGCCGCACGAGGTCTTCGAGGCGGCCAACCTCGACGGCGCATCGCCGCTCCAGACGGTGCGGCACCTGACCCTGCCGCTGCTCATGGGGACCACGCTGTTCGTGACGACGATCGCCGTGGTCAACGCGTTCGAGACGGTCGATCAGATCTACATCATGACCGGCGGCGGGCCCACGAACGCCACCACCATGCTGCTCTTCGACATCTGGCAGACGCTCTTCAGCTTCTTCGACCAGGGGAAGGCGAGCGCCATGAGCGTCATCCTGATCGGCGTCCTGCTCATCTTCACCGTCGTCAACTTCACGCAGGTGGAGCGCCGTGCCACGTACGAGTAGGCGGTTCGACCGCCGGCGCCTGATGGATGCTGCCTGGGTGCTGGTGCTTGCCGTGGTCGCGCTCGGCTGGGCCGTGCCGCTGCTCTGGGCGATCGCGGTGTCGGTCCACTCGCCCGACGAGCCGATCAGCGCCGCCAACCTCTGGTGGGGCTCCCACCCGACGCTCGCCAACTACACGCAGGCGTTCCAGATCGCGCCGTTCGCCCAGTACTACGTGAACACCATCGTGATCGTCTTCGGGATCCTGGCGGTGCAGCTGGTCACCATCAGTCTCGCCGGCTACGCGTTCGCGCGCTACCGGTTCCGGGGCGAGAACCTGCTCTTCTTCGTGATCCTGCTGCAGCTCATGGTGCCGTCCAGCGCACTGATCGTCCCCAACTACTCCACCATCCGCCAGCTCCACCTCTTCGACACGCTGGTGGCCGTGATGCTCCCGTACTTCGGATCGGCGTTCGGCGTGTTCCTGATGCGCCAGACCTTCAAGACGGTGCCGCGCGATCTCGACGATGCGGCCCGCGTGGACGGGGCGAACTGGTTCCAGACCCTGCGCCACGTCTACATCCCGCCGGCGCGGCCCGCCATGATCGCCTTCGCGCTCTCCTCCATCAGCTTCCACTGGAACGACTTCCTGTGGCCGCTCGTGGTCACCAACAGCGCCGCGAGTCGTCCACTGACCGTGGGCCTCGCCGTCTTCACGCAGCTCGGCGAGATCGGCGCGCAGTGGCCGCTCGTCACGGCCGGCACGGTGATCGTCGTCGGGCCGCTGCTGCTGCTGTTCCTGGTCTTCCAGCGCCAGTTCATCGACAGCTTCCTGCACTCCGGCCTGAAGTAGGGCCGGCGTCCCGGCCTGCGGCGGGCCGGCGTCGGAAGTCCGGCGTCAGTCTCCGGGGGCGATCCGCTCCAGGACGACCGGGCGCGAGGCCGGCGGCTCGTCGGCGATCGTGACGGCCGCCCGCAGCTCGGCGGCGGCGCGCTCCGCGCTGGCCCGGTCCCGCGCGTGGACCACCGCGAGGGGCCGATCTGGTCCCACCGCACCGCCGACCGGCGCGACGTCCGTGAGGCCCACGGCGTGGTCGACCGACTGGCCCGGGGCGGTGCGGCCGCCTCCCAGCCCGACGATGGCCAGCCCGACCTGCCGCACGTCCACGGTGCCCACGATCCCCGGCCGTGCGGGGAACGCCGGGAACCGGACCGGCGCCTCCGGCAGGTACGCGTCGGGCCGATCCAGGAGATCCGGCGGTCCACCAAGCGCCGCCACCATCCGCGCGAACCGCTCGGCGGCATCCCCGCTGGCAAGGGCGCGCTCGCAGGCCTGGCGGGCCGTGGCGACGTCGGCCCGGAGCCCGCCCGTGCCCAGCAGCTCGGCCGACAGCGCCAGCGTGACCTCGTGCAGCCGCGGGTCGCGGGGTGCGGTGCCGGTGAGGTACGCGATCGCCTCGCGGACCTCGACGGCGTTGCCGGCCGTGGTGCCGAGCACCTCGTCCATGTCCGTGAGCAGGGCGGTGGTGCGGCACCCGGCCCCGCCGGCGACCGCCACCAGGCTCCGCGCGAGGGCCCGGGCGTCCTCCGGCGACGACATGAACGCGCCGCTTCCCGTGGTGACGTCGATCACCAGCCCGTCCAGGCCCGCCGCGAGCTTCTTGGAGAGGATCGAGGCCGTGATGAGCGGGATCGACTCGACGGTCGCGGTGACGTCCCGGATGGCGTAGAGCCGCCGATCCGCGGGTGCCAGGTCGGCGGTCTGGCCGATGATCGCGCAGCCGGCGTCGTGCACGGCCCGCCGGAGCATGGCGAGATCCGGCGCGGTCGTGTAGCCGGGGATGCTGTCCATCTTGTCGAGCGTGCCGCCCGTGTGCCCGAGGCCGCGCCCGGAGATCATGGGCACCGCCCCGCCGCAGGCCGCCACCATCGGGGCGAGCATCAGCGAGACCTTGTCGCCCACGCCCCCCGTGGAGTGCTTGTCCAGGGGCGGGCCCGGGAGGTCGAAGGAGGTCCAGTCCAGGACGGTGCCCGAGTCGCGCATCGCCCCGGTGAGGGCGATCGTCTCCGCGCGCGTCATGCCGCGGAAGAAGACCGCCATGGCGAACGCGGCCGCCTGCCCTTCACCCACGGAGCCGTCGACCAGCCCGGCGATGAACGAGGCGATCTCGTCGTCGGAGAGCGACCGCCCGTCGCGCTTGGCGCGGATGATCTCCTGGGGGAGCACGGCCGCGGGCCTCCATGCGCGCTGGGGAGAGGGCGGGGGCGATCCGCCACGGGTCTGTCGCTTCCTGCCCCCGGCCGAGCCTATCACGGAGGGGCGCGAGGGCTCGGGACCCGCGCCGGGTGCCCCGTGCCGCCGGTCGGAACGGGCCGGGCGTCTCGCGACGCCGCCGGGGCGCCGGCCCGGCGGGTCAGACCGTCGACTCGTCCGCCTCGACCACGACCTGCCGGCCCCGCCGTGTCCCGAGCCGCGACGTGAGCCACGCCGCCGCCCCGGACCCGGTGGCCATCGCCGAGCCCAGGATGACGAGCCCGAAGCCGAGCGCCATCACCGGCGCGAACGGTTCGTGCAGCAGGGCCACGCCGAGCACCGCGGCGACGGCGGGGTTCACGTAGGTGATCACCGTCGCCCTGACCGGTCCCATCGCCTCCACCAGCGCCGAGAAGAGCAGGAAGGCGGCCGCCGTGCACACCACGCCGAGGATCGCGACCGCCGCCAGGACGTCCGTGCCCGGCAGCGTGGCCGGGTGCTGGATTGCCACGATCGGCGCGTACACGGCGGCGCAGAACGAGAGGGCGAGCGCCATCACGCCCACCGACGGCAGGCCGCCCAGGCGGCGCCCGAGGATCGCGGGGCCCAGCGCGTAGCAGACGACCACTACCGCCATCTCCACCAGGGCGCTCGCGTTCGACGCGCGGGCGTCGACGCCCACGATCGCGGCGACCCCGACCAGGCCCACCAGCAGCCCGGCCAACCCGCCGGCACCCATGCGGTCGCGTCCCCCGGTGGTGACCGCGATCACGGCACCGACCAGCGGCACGCCCGCCACGAGCAGCCCGGCCAGCGAGCTGGTGACCCGTTCCTCCGCGGAGCTCAGGAGCAGCCAGGGCAGGCCGACCTCGACCACCGCGAAGGCGATCACCCACCGCCAGCGGGCCAGGACGGGGCGCATGTCGACGCGCAGGAGCGCGACCGGCAGGAGGATGACCGAGGCGATGGCCGTCCGGGCGAAGACCAGCGTGGCCGGCGAGATCTCGGCCACCGCGATGCGGATCAGGAGGTACGGGATCCCCCAGACCAGCGACATGAGGACGAAGAGGACGAGCGCGCGGCGGCTCACGGGGCGGTCAGGACCTCGTGCCAGGGGAGGACCCGCCAGCGCGTGACGAGCCCGTGGGCCACGTACGGGTCGGACCGCACGAAGCGTTCCACCACGCCGGCGTCGGGCGTACGGAAGACGAGCAGGGCGCCCTCGATCGGTTCGCCGAACGCACCCGCCAGGGGGATCTCGCCGCGCTCGTGGGCCGCGCGAACGAGCGCGAGGTGCTCGTCCCGGAGCGGCGCGCGGCGGACCAGGTAGTCGTCCACGAGGTCGTAGAGGAGCAGGTAGTACATCTCGCCTCCCGTCGCTGCGCTGGAAGGTGCCACTGTAGACCGGGGCTCAGCGGGGCGCGGCGGACGAGCGCCGGACCACCAGCTCAACGGGCAGGTCGAGCCCGTCGGCGGTGGGGCCGGGGGTCTCGAGGAGCAGCCGGGCGGCCGCATATCCCTTCAGGCGCAGGGGCTGGCGGACCGTGGTGAGCGCCGGCCGGCTGTGGGATGCCGCCGCCAGATCGTCGAAGCCGACCACCGAGAGGCTCGCCGGCACCGGGACGCGGAGCTCCTGCGCCGCGGCGATGACGCCCAGCGCGAGGCGATCGCTCATGGCGAGGATCGCCGTGGGCGGCTCGGTGCCCCCGAGCAGCAGGCGCGCCGCCTCCCGGCCGAGTCCCTCGTCGCTGTGGGCGCACTCCACGATGGGGACCGCGGCCGCGTCGAGGCCCGCCTCCTCCAGCGCCTCCCGGTATCCCGCCAGGCGCTGGGCGGTCACGTCGTAGTCGGGATCCGCGACGCGGGCCGCGTCCGCCAGCCCGTCGTACCCGTCGGCCTGGAACGGCAGCGCCACGATCCCGAAGCGGCGGTGACCGAGCCCGACCAGGTGGCGTGCCGCGTCGCGGGCGCCGGCCCGGTCGTCGATGGTCACCGTCGCCACGTCGGGCAGGCGCGGCTCGTCGATCACGACCACGGGCGTCGTGCCCGCGAGCAGCCGCTGGAGCGCGGCGGCGCTGCGCGGCAGCGAGTACGCGATGAAGCCGTCGACGGCCACGTCGCCGATCACGCGAGGGTCCGCGGCACGCAGCGCGCCCGGCTCGATGAGGAGGCCGAGCCGGCGCTCCTCGCACGCGTCGGCGATCCCGCGGATCAGCTCGCTGGTGGTGGGGTCGTCCAGCGCAAAGGGGAGCGGCTCGGGCAGCACCAGCCCGATCGCGCCCGCGCGGCCGGTCCGGAGCATGCGGGCAACCGGGTTCGGCCCCGCGTATCCCGCCTGGCGGGCAGCGTCGAGGACGCGCGCGCGCAGCTCGGCGGAGAGCTGGTCCGGGCGACTGAACGCGTTCGACACCGTGGTCCGCGAGACCCCCAGCCGGCGGGCGAGGTCCTCCAGGCGCAGCCGGGGGCGGGGACGCCGGGGATCGTCGGCTCGGGAATGGTCGTCTCGGGGCCGGTCGGCTCGGGGCTGGTCGTCCATGCAGGGAGATTGTGCGCCTGTCGGGTGGGTTCTTGACCGATCCAGATGCGGGGGCTATGATGCTGCTGTTCTTGATCGATCCAGAAACCGCACCAGGTCGATCACGAGCAGGAGCACACACCATGATCACGCATTCGACTCCCGCACCGCGGACGTCGGACCGCCCGCTTCCCACCCGCACCATGACCGCCGACCTCGATCTCGCGCGCGAGCGGATCGACACGGCGCTGCGCGACCACGACTACTGCCGTGCCTGCGGCCAGCCCATGCAGATCCGGGCGCGCGACGGCGAGCTCTGGCTCGAGTGCGCCTCGCTCGGCGAGCGCCGGGGCATCCGGTTCCTCCTGTCGGCCGGCCTGCACGACCGCTACGCACTGGACCTCTCCGTGAACGGCGCGATGGCCGCGTAGGAACCGGCCACCCGCCGGGACCCGGCGCGCCCACGGACATGCGCCGGCCCGGTTCTCCGTGCCGGTTCGACTGGCCGTGTGCCGGGACGATTGCGTGTCCGGCCGGGCTGCGGCGTGCTAGGCTGACGCGGCCCGGCATCCGCAGCATGAAGGAACCGTCATGGGAGCCATCCAACCGTGGCACCTGATCCTGCTTCTCGTCATCGTGCTGATCGTGCTTGGCCCCGGGAAGCTGCCTGAAGTCGGCAAGAGCCTTGGTGAGACCATCCGCGAGTTCCGCAAGGCCACCACCGAGGCGCAGAACGCGGTCTCACTGCAGCCCACCCAGCCGGCTCAGCCGGCGGCGCCGCCGGCCCAGGTGGCGCAGGTCGCCGCACCGGTCGCGCCCGCCGTGCAGCCCGCGGTCGCGCAGCCGGCCCCGATCCCTGCGGCCCCGGCGCAGCCGGCCGACGCCACCGCGCCCGCGAGCACCCCCGGGACGCAGATCCCGCAATAGGGCGCCGGACCGAGGGCGCCGGACGGCAGCCACCCCGGCCCGGACCACGCAGCCGGGCGCGGCGCGATCCACCCGGCCAGAGGCGGTCAGCCGGTCAGGAAGCTCAGCCTGACGGTCCGAGTCTCGTTGTCCGTGTTCGGGTCGAGCAGCGCGATCGACTGCCAGGTGCCCAGCGCCAGGCGTCCGCCGAGCACGGGGATCGTGGCGAACGGCGCGACGAAGAGCGGCAGGACGTGGTCGGCCCCGTGACCGGGCGAGCCGTGCCGGTGCCGCCAGCGGTCGTCGCGCGGCAGGAGCCGGTCCAGCGTCGCCACCAGGTCCTCGTCGGATCCCGCGCCCAGCTCCATCACCACGATGCCGGCGGTCGCGTGGGGGGCGAAGACGGACAGCAGGCCATCGCCCTCCCCGGCCACGAATCGTTCGCACGCGTCGGTCAGGTCGAACAGGCCGCGCCGCCGCCCGGTCCGGACCACGATCTCGGCGGTCTTCATGGCCGTCCCGAGCGTGTCGGGAGCGGCCGGCTGAACCTCAGTTCAGGTCCTCCACCACGCCGCCCGCGAGGAAGAGCACGTCCTCCGCGATGTTGGTGACCCGGTCGCCGATCCGCTCCAGGTAGTGCGCGGCGAAGAGGATCCGGGTCCCCCGGTCCACGTTCTCCGGGTCGGCCCGCATCAGGTCGAGCACCACGTCGAAGCTGGCGTGGTAGAGCCGGTCCACCTCGTCGTCGCGGCTCGCCACGCCCCTGGCCCGCGCCTCGTCCACGTCCACCAGGGCGCCGATGATGTCGTGCACCATGCCGGCGACCAGTTCGCCCATCCGCGGCAGGAAGACGTAGCGCCGCAGCGGTGGCTGCTGGGCGAGCTTCCGGACCTGCTTCGCCACGCTGCCGGCGTGGTCGCCCATGCGCTCGAGCTCGTGGGCAACGCGGTCCAGCGCCAGCAGGTACCGCAGGTCGCGGGCCACCGGCTGCTGCGTGGCGATGGTCATGGTGATGAGCTCGGTGACGTGCTCCTGGAGCTCGTTGATCTGGCGGTCACCCTCGATCACGCGCCGGGCGAGCTCGGCGTCGTGCGCCTGCATGGCGTCGGTCGCGGACCGGACCGCCTCTTCGACCATGGTCCCGATCCGGACGATCTCGGCCTGGATCTCGGTCAGCTCGCGGTCGTACGTCTCGCGGTGGCGGTGGGCCAGTGGATTCCCCAAGATCTGATCGGTCACCGGTTGCCTCCCATGGTCATCCGAACCGGCCCGAGATGTAATCCTCGGTCAGCTGCCTGCGCGGGTTGGTGAACATCTGCGGCGTGGGTCCCTCCTCGACCAGGTACCCGGCACGGTCGTCGCCGACCGTCAGGAACGCGGTCCGGTCACTCACGCGCGCCGCCTGCTGCATGTTGTGCGTCACGATCACGATGGTGTAGCTCGCGCGCAGCGCGTCGATCAACTCCTCGATCCGCAGGGTCGAGATGGGGTCCAGGGCCGAGGCGGGCTCGTCCATCAGGATCACGTCGGGTTCCACGGCGATCGCCCGCGCGATGCAGAGGCGCTGCTGCTGTCCGCCGGAGAGCGCGCCGCCCGGCGCGTGCAGCTTGTCCCGCACCTCGTCCCACAGCGCGGCGCGCCGCAGGCTCCGCTCCGCCACCTCGTCGAGCAGGGCCCGGTCCCGCACCCCGGCCAGCTTGAGCCCGGCCACCACGTTGTCGTAGATGGACATGGTGGGGAATGGGTTCGGGCGCTGGAAGACCATCCCGATGCGCTGGCGGATGACCACGGGGTTGACACCGGGCGCGTAGATGTCCTGGCCGTCGAGCAGGATCCGCCCCTGGGCGCGGGCACCGGGGGTCACCTCGTGCATCCGGTTGAGGCAGCGGATCAGCGTCGACTTGCCGCACCCGGACGGGCCGATGATGTCCGTCACCGAGTTCGGCTGGACGGTGAGCGTGATGTCGCGCAGGACGCGATGGCTGCCGTGGAAGGCGTCCAGGTGCTCGATCTCCACCGCCACCGCGGCGTGCTCCACGGAGAC
>JAJYGO010000122.1 GCA_021785115.1 Chloroflexota bacterium
CGATCCGACGATGACGAACTCCGCCCGGTCGGGGTCGAGCAGGCCCTGGTCGTCGAGCAGCGCCGACGACGCGCGGACGATGTGCTGGAGATCCTCGAACTTCACGGCGTCGAGCGTCCCCCTCCCCGAGCGTGGGTGCGGCGGAAGGCCTCGATTGCCTGAATGCGCTCATCGCCCTCGAGCGCCTGTGCAAACGGCGAGTTCTGGCGCAGCTCGCGTGCCCGGGGCGAGGTCGACACGAGGACCGCGAGCACGGCATCTGGGCCCTCGTCGATGAGCGCCAGCCACTGGCGCAGCCAGGGTGCGCCCGACGCGCCCTTCGCGATGTACCGCTCGCTGGTGCGCCTTGCGTCAGACAGGACGCGCTCCGGATCCTGGACCAGCCGCGCAGCGACGAGGTGGCTGAGCCAGAGCGACTGGCGCTGATCGCGCGTCATCGGACCGCCCCGGGCCGGCGCGCGCAGCGAGGCGAGACGCTCGGCGTCGGCGCGGCGGATCCGCCGGTGGGTCCCCGCAAGCGTGTACGGCAGCTCGCCACGGTCGGCGAGGTGTGCGACATGCCGCGGTGTGGTGCCGAGCATCTCGGCTACCTGTCCGGTGGAGAGCAGGTCGTCTGGTGAGGCTGTGTGGTGATCCATCCTGAACAATCCGACCAGTCAGGCGGTCCCCTTGGCGTCACAAAGCGAAAAATCCGAACAGTTGTGAGTATGGAGGCTGGCCGACGGGCGTCAAGGGGGCCGAACCGGCTGTGACGCACTTGCTGCGGTGCGGTGCATGACAGCCTCCGCAGTTGACCACCGCACTCCGCCCACGATGATCCCCAGAGCGGGGTGCACCGGCGCCTCGGCAGGGAGGCGAGGCGCGACATGGCGGGAGGGCAGGCGGGTGCCGCGGCTCCGGGCGCGGCGGGGCTGCGCTCCTGGCTGGGCCGACTGGTCACGCCGGTGCCGCCATTGACCCCGCGCCCGAGCGAGGTGGCCTACCTGCACGCCTGCAACCTCGTCGCCTACGAGGGCGGCGATCCCTCCCGGGTCGCGCCCGGGGTCCGGGACGTCATAGCCCGCTGGGAGGCCTGGGAGGCGCATGACGCCGCGCTGGCGGCCCTCCACCTCCCGAACCCGCGGGCAGGAGCGGCCGCTGGGGCGGACGCGTCCCGGCGGACCGCAGTCGAGCAGCCAGACGCCGGGGCCGCGCGGGCCGCCGACGCCACCTGGCGGCTCCTGATCGACGACCTGCTGCCCCACCTGTACGCCCACTGGGATCCGGTCAGCGTGCCCCAGGCCGGTCGCCCGCGGCGGGGCACGCCCCACCTGGCCAACCGGGACGGCACGCGCCTCTCCACCCATCTCGCGCTCTGGGCGCAGCGGCACGGGCGCGACTACCGCTGGGCGCGCCAGCTTCTGGAGCAGGCCGAGGCCGCCGGGCTCATCGCGCGGGAGGTCCACCGCACCCCGTACGCGGGCGGGCGGAGGGTGAAGTCTTGGTCGCAATGGGTCCTGCTGCCGCACGACGCGTACGAGCGACGGCTCGCCGAACTCGGGGTGGCGGGGGCCGGTTACGCGAAGAAACCCAGCGCAGGCTCTGCAGGGAGTCGCCCCTCCTAGCACGCCGGACCCGTCGCTTCGGGACAGCCATTGGCTGTAGCGCCCGAAGGCAGGCGGGCTCGCCCGTGCACCTCTGGAGGACGCGCCCGAGTGCTCTGCGAAGACGGCCGTGGCGAGCCGCCAGTGGGCAGCGCGGTCGTTCGGGCGCCGGCACTGAGAGGGGCCGGGCGCCACGCGAGACGATCCCGCGCCGCGTTGCCGATAGCGATGCCGCCAGCCCTGGTCCACAGATGGTGCTCTTCGAAAGAAGGCATCGGACAGACGGGCTGCCATCGGTGTTGTTCTCTGTGATGAAGCACGCAGCGCCGTCGGATCGCGACCTCACTCGGCGGGACCAACCCGTCGGGGCGTCGCGTACGGCAAACGGGCGTGACGCGCGACCGGCCAGGCCGGCAAGGGAGCGCACCCCTCACGCGGCCACGCGGGACTCAGTGCGCCTGAGTCAGGTTGAAGCCGCAATCGTTTTCGCCATCCGCGAGGCAGCCAAACGCAGGCGCCTCGATGTGGAACTTGAGCGCCGTACCATCGGCGACATTGATCGGGAGGAGCTTGTCCCATGAACCGTCTGCCCGCCTCGCTCGACCAACTTCCCGGCCTGCGCGCAGCACGGTGGGCTCGCGAGTCCACGCGCGGACAACTCGACCGCTTCGGGCCTGATGCCCAGCGGTACCAGCAGGACCGCGTTATCGAGAGCTTCGGGCTTGTCGACACGGGGATCACCTGGCAGGTCGCTCACAGCGGTCGCACGATAGGCACAACAGACCAGTTCGCGGAGATGCTGGAGCTCGCCGGGCGGGAGTACGACGTCCTCGTCGTGGGATACGTGTCCCGCTTCGCTCGCGACCTGCGTACGGCCGTCAACGCGCGCCACGAACTGCACGGCGCCGGCGCCTGCCTGCTGTTTGCCGACGAGCGCCTGCTGTCGAGCGATGAGGAAGCATGGGAGACGTGGGCCCGCGAGACTGTCGAGGCAGAGGCATACAGTCGGCGCCTGAGCAAGAGGATACGTGAGGGCTATGCGTCCAAGCGCCGCCGCTTCCAGGACCCTGGCGGACTCGTACCTTACGGCTTCCGGCGTTCCGGCCCACAGCACCTCGTTGAACCCGATCCCGAGACGCTGCCTGCCGCCGTACGCGCCTATGAGCTCGCGGCGACCGGCGCGCACGACGCGGAGATCGCGTCGGAACTCGGCCTCACTCTGTGGACGGTCCGCGGCATCCTGCGGTCCTCCATCTACGCGGGGCGGCTGGAGGATGGCACCCCCACGCGCTTTCCGGCGCTAGTGGATCCCGTCGTTGCTGAGCAGGCGCGAGCACAACGCGAGCGCTGGGCGCGATCCGGGCACGACGCGCATCGTCGCCATCGCGTCTACCCCCTCACGAACCGCGGCCCCCTTGTCTGCGAGCAGTGCGGCCGGCCCCTCAAGGGGGCCGCGCCCACCAACCGCGAACAGCGCGTCTACAGGCACCCCGATCGATGCGACGCCTGGCGCTACGCGGATACGCCGGTCGAGATTCTCGACGCCCAGGTGCACACGCTGCTCCAGGGCGCCGCTCCGGACTCCGAGTCTGCCGCGCGGATCCGCCGCGCCCTCGCCGTGCCATCCGTGACGCCCGACCGTCTGGCCATCGCCCGACTCGACACGCGCCTTCGCTCGGTTGCGATGGAGCTTGCCGCGCCCGAGCAGGTGCGCCCCGTGCGCCAGATCCTCGATGAACTCGAGACGCTGAGGGCCCAGCGCGCGTCGCTGGAGGTGACGCCGATCGAGGCCGATGCGGTCCCGGCGGACGACGCGCTCGACTGGCTCGCCTCGCTCGCGAAGCTCTGGGAGGACACAACCGACGAAGGCCGTCGCGCGCTGGCGGTCGCTGTCTTCGCCCGCCTCGGGGCGGTGGACCGCCGCATCGTCAGCGTGGAAGCGACGCCGGATGCAGAACGCCGCGGGCTGGTGCTCGCCCTGCCCGCGGCGCTGAATGTAACCGTGGTGGGCGATACTGGATTCGAACCAGTGACCTCACGGATGTGAACCGTGCGCTCTAACCGACTGAGCCAATCGCCCGGGTAGGACGGCCATTGCCGCTGGCCGATTATCCGCTGGCAGGCCGGGGCCGTCAACGAGCGTGCGTGCCCGGGACCCGTCCGCCCCCGGGTCCCGTCGCCCGCGACTCACGGGAGCCTCTCCCGCACCTCGTCCTGCCGGAGGCCGTCGACCTCGACCAGCTTGTGGCGGCTCCGTGCGCCGCCGACCAGGCGCACGGCGGACCGGGGAACCCGGAGCGACTCCGCGATGAGCCGGAGCAGCGCCTCGTTGGCCGCCCCTTCCGCGGGCGCGGCGCGCACGCGTGCCTGCAGCTCGCCGTCGGGGCCGGGCGGCTCGAGGCGATCGATGCCGGCGCGCGGCGTGAGCCGGACGGCGATCCGTGCCGCGGTCACCTGACCATCCGGTTGCCGACCACGGCACCCACGGAGGTGGCGGCGACGCCTGCCGCCGGACCAGCCGAAGGGCGAGGCTTCGGGGCGGCGATCACGCTGGTCCCGGTCAGCCGACGCCCAGCACGGTGGCAAGCACCGACAGGATCAGGAACGCGACGATCGGCGAGAAGTCGATCATCCCGGTCGCCGGGAGGACGCGCCGGATCGGCTGAAGGAACGGCTCGGTCGTCTCGTAGAGGAAGCGGGCCACGGGCGAGTCGTACCTGGGGTTCACCCAGCTGATCAGGACCCGTCCGAACAGGAGGATGTACAGCGCAAGGAACAGGAGCCGAAGGAAGTTCGGCAGGAAGGCACCCACGATCGAGGAGTATAGGCGGGCGCGGGGGCCGGGCCTCGGCGGCACGGGTCGCGGCGGCACGGGTCGCGACGGCACGGGTCGCGGCGGCACGGGCCGGCTCCGCCGCCGCTCCCCTACCCCGGCGGACGAGCCCCGAAGATGGCGCGCCCCAGCCTGACGATCGTCGCCCCCTCCTCCACCGCCACCTCGAAGTCGTCGCTCATCCCCATCGAGAGGGCGGCGCCGAGCCGGGGCTCCGCGGCACGCAGCCGCTCAGAGAGCTCGCGCAGTCGCCGGAACGTTGGTCGCGCCTCCTCCGGGTCCGCCACCAGCCGCCCCACCGTCATCAAACCGAGCACGCGCAGCCGGACGAGGTCAGCAAGGGCGGGCAGGTCGGCCGCGACCTCGGCAGGCGCGTACCCGGACTTGCCGGGGTCCGCGTCCACGTTGACCTCCAGCAGGACCGGCAGGTCCGGGCGCCCATGCTCGGCGGCCAGGCGGTCGAGCCGGACGGCCAGCGCCAGCGAGTCGACCGTCTCGACCACGTCGAAGAGCTCGACGGCATGCCGCGCCTTGTTGGACTGCAGCGGTCCGATCAGGTGCCACGCGACGGGCCGGCGGGCACCGTGGGCCACGGCCCCGGGGCGGGACACGATGGCGGCCGACGTCGCCTTCGCCGGGCGGGCCGCGTCGTCATCCGCCCGCAGCGCGGCGATCTTGTCGGCGGCTTCCTGGACCCGGTTCTCGCCGAGCACCGTGAACCCCGCGGCGACGGCCGCGCGGATGCGCTCGACGGGCACGGTCTTGGTGACCGCGACCAGCGTCACACCGGACGGGTCGCGGCCGGAACGGCCGCACGCCGCGTCGATCCGCTCGAGCAGGCGGGCACGAACGCGCGCGAACGCGTCGGGCTCCGCGATGCCCCTGGAGGGTCCGTCCGCCGGCGGGACCCCGGTCAGCGGCTCCGGCGCAGGAACGCCGGGATGTCCAGGTCGACCTCGTCGTAGGTCGGCCGACGCTGCGCGGGGGCCGGGGCCGGCGAGGGGGCCGGGGCCGGAGCCTCGAACGGCCGCTCCGTCACCCGGTCCGGGACGCCGAGCTGCTCCATCCGCTGGCGCTCCCGGTCACGCTCGCGCTCCAACTCTCGCAGGAAGTCGCGGTTCTCGCGCCCGGCGCGGACGGAGGTGTCCTGCGTCGCGGTGGAGAAGTCGCGGCGCTTGGTCGAGTCGAAGCCGGTGGCGATCACCGTGATCATCACGTCGTCGCCCATCCGCTCGTCGATGACGGTCCCGAAGATGATGTTCGCCTCCGGGTCGGCGGCCTCCTTGATGATCTCGGCGGCCTCGTTCACCTCGAAGAGACCCAGGTTGGGACCGCCCGTCACGTTGAACAGCAGCCCCTGCGCGCCGGTGATGTTGACCTCGAGGAGCGGGCTGGCGATCGCCTGGCGCGCCGCGTCCGAGGCACGGTTCTCGCCACTGGCGCGGCCGATGCCCATCAGCGCGGAGCCGGCGCTCTTCATGATGGTGCGCACGTCGGCGAAGTCCAGGTTGATGAGCCCGGGCACGGTGATCAGGTCGCTGATCCCCTGCACGCCCTGGCGGAGGACGTCGTCGACCACGCGGAAGGCGTCCACGATGGACGTGTTCTTGCTGACCACGTCCTTCAGGCGATCGTTGGGGATCGTGATCAGCGTGTCGACCTTCTCGCGCAGCAGCTCGGTGGTCTTCTCGGCCACCATCCGCCGCTTGGCACCCTCGAAGGCGAAGGGCTTGGTGACGACGCCGATGGTGAGCGCGCCGACCTCGCGGGCGATCTCCGCGATGACGGGCGCCGCGCCGGAGCCGGTGCCGCCTCCCATGCCCGCCGTCAGGAAGACCATGTCCGAGTCCTTCAGGGCCTCGTAGATCTTCTCCTGGTCCTCCTCGGCGGAGCGCTGGCCGATCCCCGGGTCGCCGCCCGCACCGAGCCCGCGGGTGACCTTGTCACCGATGCGGATCTTGTGCGGCGCGTCCGACTGGAGGAGCGCCTGGGCGTCCGTGTTCACCGCGATGAACTCGACGCCCATCATCTCGGCCCGGATCATGCGGTTGACGGCATTGCTGCCGCCGCCGCCGATCCCGATGACGCGGATGAGTGCGAAGTTCTCGGAATCCGACCGCAGCGGCATGCGCGCTCCTCCCGGGTCCGGTGCGTCGCCGACAGGCGATGGCGTTGGATGAAGGCTCGTTCGAGGGCCACGACGCGTCCCCCTCCGGGGCGGCGTCAGACCTTCGGCGGAGTATAGACCGGCACGAGCGCCGAGGGCACCCCCGGGATCATCCAGCGCCGCAGGTCGCGTGGATGCGTGCGGCGCGAGCCGGACGGCCGAAGGCTTCCGGCCTCGTGACCGTCCGGTCGCGGGGCGCCGAAGTGACGGGCGAGCATCCGTCCCCGCCCGGGAGCCGCCTCCCCCCTGGGTCGCTCCGCGCCCTGGGTCACTCCGCGCCCGGGAGCCGCCTCCCCCCTGGGTCACTGCGCGCCCTGGGTCACTCCCCGCCCGGGAGCCGCCTCCCCCCTGGGTCACTGCGCGCCCTGGGTCACTCCGCGCCCTGGGGCTCTTGACCAACGCCCACCAGGTGGACGCGGGACGGCTCGGGGACGGTGCTGGCCCGGCGATCCCCACGCCTCGCCTGCGATTCTCGCAGCGGATGCCGCTTGAGCCCGCGAGAATCGGCGCGAGGGCGGGTCCCAGGGCCGGCGCGCACGGATGTCTGCGGTCGCGCGTGGTCCCCTGGTCGCCCCGCGTTCTGGAGGCGTGCATTGGTCACAATTGAGAGCCGCCCACGGCATGGGAGGGGACGCGGCATCGCAGGCGGATGCAAGCGACCGGCAGGCCACGACATAGCCGGCGGACATGGCACGCACCTCACCGGCAGGCCGGCGCCGCGCCATCGCCGGCGGACATGGCACGCACCTCACCGGCAGCCCGGCGCCGCAGCGGGAGCGGGGATGCCGTGCCGTTCCGGGTGCGCCTCCCGCGACCGGGCCGTGAGCCCGGGCTCGTGGCGCCGGCGAGCGAGGCTGCCGCGGAAGGGCGCTGCTACGGGAAGAGGTTCCGCACCCAGTCCCGCAGCCGGCCGACCGCCCCGCCCGCGGGCGCCGATTCATAGCGACCCGGCTCGCCCTGGCGGAACTCGCGCTCCCAGAGCCGCAGCAGGCCGATCGACGTGCTGAACGCGGGCGTCAGCAGGTGATCCACCAGCCCGCCGACGCCGGAGGGCCCGGCCACCCGGACCGGCATCTGCAGCACCTCGCGGCCGAGCTCGGCGACCCCGGCCAGCTGCGCGCCTCCCCCGGTGAGGACGATCCCGGCCGGGAGGATCCCGCCCTTGCCCGCCGCTGAGATCTGCGCGCCGAGCTGCTCGAACAGCTCGCGCATCCGCGCCTCGATGATGTCGCAGGCCTCGGCGCGCTGGATGGTCCGGCCCTGGTCCTCGCCGAAGACGCTCACCGTGATGAGTTCCTCGGGAGCGACCGCCCGCAGGTCGGCGCAGCCGTGCTGCACCTTCACGTCCTCGGCCACCTGCAGGCTCGTCTTCAGCCCGATCATCAGGTCGTTGGTGACGTTGTTGCCGCCGACCGGCAGGACCGCGGTGTGGAAGGGCCAGCCGTCCATGAAGAGGGCCAGGGACGTGGTCCCGGCACCGATGTCCGCGACGGCGACGCCGAGATCCCGCTCGGTGTCGGTCAGGACCGCCTCCGCGGCGGCCAGCGGCGCGGGCACCTTCTGCTCGATGCGGATGCCTGCCTGCGCGACGCACTTGGAGAGGTTCTGGACTGCGCTGACGCTGCCCGTGACGATGTGGGCGTCGACCTCCAGGCGGGTCGCGCTCATCCCGATCGGGTCCTTGACGCCCTCCTGGCCGTCGACCGTGTAGCCGCGGGTGATCACGTCGAGGATCTCGCGGTTGGACGGGATGGAGACGGCACGCGCGACGTCGATGCTGCGATCCTCGTCCTCCCGGCTCACTTCCTTGTCGTGGCCGCTCACCGCGACCGCGCCGTGCGAGTTGAGGCTCTCGATGTGGCTCCCGCCCACGGCCACGAACGCCGACTCGATCCGTACGCCGCTCGTGCGCTCCGCCTGCTCGAGGGCGCTGGCGATGGAGGCGACCGTCTGGTCGATGTTGACCACGACGCCCTTCTTCAGGCCCGACGACGTCGGCGCTCCCTTCCCGATGATGGAGAGCCCACCGTCGGTGCTGATCTCGGCGATCAGTGCGACGACCTTGCTGGTGCCGACGTCGATGGCGGCGATGACCGCTTCTCGCTCCACGCCCTATCCCTTCATCGGAGGTGTCGCCCGGCCTAGAGGAAGTGCCGCCGGATCAGGGCGACGTTCTGGAAGATGCGCAGGCCGAACGTGATGAGTGCCACGAGGTAGAGGTCCAGCCCCAGCCGGTCGCCCACGAACGTGAGGAGGACCGCCACCAGGGCGTTCACGATGAAACCCGAGATGAAGATCCGGTTGTCGTAGCTGCCGTCCAGCTCGGCCCGGATCGCCCCCAGCACGGAGTCCAGCGCAGCCAGGATGCCCACCGCCGAGTATCGGGCGAGCTCGTAGCTGACGTTGATGCGAAGGACGAGGGCCAGCAGCACGCCGACGAGCAGCCCCGCCAGCGGGATCCACACGTTGTCCCCACCTCCTCGCAATCGGACTGCGCAAGGCTACCCGACCCCGAGCAACCCCGGCAAGGCGGGCCCGCGCGGCGGCCTTGCCGGCGGCCGCCCGCCCGGAGACGGGTCCCCCTGCGACGCGCCGGTCCGTCTCCGCGTCCCGCCGGCACGCCCCCATCATGACGCTGTCGTGTAGGTGCCGCACTGGTCGCCCTCCGGGAACAGGTAGGCCGTCACGATCCTGCGCTCGCCCACCTGTCCCAGCAGGCTTCGCAGGCACTGGACCTGGGCCGGGATGAGGGTCGGCGGCCGGAGCGTCGGCGTGTACATCCCGAAGATCGCCAGCCAGCCGTGCGGTTGCGCGGCGACCGTGAAGCCGTTCGCGTCGTTGATCTCGAAGGTGAGTCCGCTGGCCCTGCTGCCCAGCGACGCCGGCGTGAGGGCCCCCAGGAGCCGCGCCACGGCCAGGTCCGTCGGGTCGATGGTGTCGCCGGGCGCCAGCGCGGTGCGTCCGCTGCGGTCGTCCGAGAAGACCGGCAGTCCAGCGGCGTCGGGGGCGCCGGCGGACGTCGGGCCGATCACCACGCCGCTCACGTCCACGAGCCAGCGCTGGTCGGCCGCCGCCCAGACCAGGATGGGCTGGCGCTCCGTGAGCCGCACCACCAGCCGGTCCGGCAGCTCCACCGCCACGCGCGCGTCGGAGACGGCCGGCAGGGCGAGCAGCGACCGGCGGAGGCGGGAGGTGTCCAGGGCGAAGAGGTTCGGGTGCGGGGAGTCCGTCAATCCCAGCGCGGCATCCAGCGACGCGGTGGAGGTGTAGGACGCGCCGTGCACGTCGAGCTGGCGCATGTCGAACGCCGGCGAGGTGCCGGCGCCGAAGATCGCGGCGGCGGCGGCGATCGCCACCACGGCGGCAGCGATCCGGCGGGCGGGCGTCCCGGCGGATGCGCGGCGGATACCGGGCGCCCGCCGGCGCGACGCGCGGCGGATCGGCAGCGTCATGCCGCGCGCCGCCCTGCCGGACCGGCCGTGCGAGTGCCCGCGGGCGCACCGGCCATCACGGCAGGTCCGCCCGGGTCAGCCGGTGGCGCCGCCGCCGCCGCTCCCGGTCGAGCGCCAGGGCGAGGATCCGCTGGCACACCTCGGCGAACGGGACGCCGTCCGCCTCGCACATGGTCGGGAAGAGACTGATCGGCGTGAAGCCGGGGATCGTGTTGAGCTCGTTGAGGTAGAGCGCGTCCCCTGCCAGCAGGAAGTCCACCCGCGCGAAGCCCTCCCCGCCGATGGCCAGGAATGCCTCGCGGGCGAGCGCGTGCAGCCGCTCCCGCAGCGGCCCGGGCACGTCCGCGTGCCCGGTGGTGGTCGAGACCCCCTGCGCGTACTTGGCGGCGTAGTCGTAGAACTCGTGCCCCGGGAAGGCCTCGCCCGGGCCGTGGCTCTCGAGGTCCTCCGGCCCGTTCCCCAGCACCGCCATCTCGAGCTCGCGCGGATGATCCAGGTACGCCTCGACCAGGATCCGGTCGTCGTAGTGGAGCGCGGCGCCCAGCGCGCCCTCCAGCGCGGCCGCATCGTCGGGGCGGTGCACGATCGTCATCCCCACGCTCGACCCCAGGCGGGCCGGCTTGACCATCAGGCGCGGGTCCGGCAGCGCGCGGGCAAACCCGAGCAGGCCGGCCAGCGTCCCCGCGCGGTCCGCCTCGAGCGCCGCTGCAGTGACCTCGCGCCACGGGACCACCGGCATGCCGAGTGCGGCCACCAGGCGCTTGAAGAGGGCCTTGTCCATGCCCACCGCCGAGGCCGCCACGCCGGCCCCCGTATAGACCAGCCCGGCCGCCTCGCAGAGCGCCTGGACCGTGCCGTCCTCGCCGTACGGGCCGTGGAGGGCGACGAAGGCGACCGGCGCCGGGTCGCCGGCCGCGAGATCGTCCAGGACGTGCCCGGCCCGCAAGGGCCCCTCCGCGCCCAGCGCCTGCGGATCGTCGTAGTCGGCCGTCGGCAGGGCGGGGTCGAGTGCGCGGCCGGGGAGCCGCCACCACCCCGCGTCCAGGTCGATCAGCCAGCCCTCCACCGGGTGGCCGACGCCGGCGAGCGCCGCCGCGATGGCGCGACCCGAGACGAGCGACACGTCGTGCTCCGCGGAGGGACCGCCGAGAACGACCGCCACCGGGGTGGAGGCCGGCGAGCCCCCGCCGACCGGGGGGCGCGGCCCGCCGAGGCGGCGGGCCGCGGGGCGCTCGAGACCGCCGCTCCCCGGGCTACCGGAGCTGCCGTCTGCGTCGTGCGACGCCGATCCGCTCATTGGTCGACCTCGCGCCTCAACGCGGCCCCCTCCTCCCAGCCGGACCAGTCGCCCGCGAAGACGACCTCCGGCTGCAGCTCGACGCCGAAGCGCCCGGCGACGGTGCCCCGGACCAGGTCGGCGAGACGGCGCACGTCCGCCGCCGTGCCGTGCCCGTCGTTCACGATGAAGTTCGCGTGCTTCTGGCTCACGCTCGCGCCACCGATCCGGTGGCCCTTGAGCCCTGCCCGGTCGATCAACTCGCCGGCCGACGGGCCGGTCGCCGGGTTGCGGAAGACGCTTCCGGCCGACGGCATCCCCACCGGCTGGTGAAGCCGGCGCCAGCGGCGGATCTCGTCCAGGCGCCCGTCGATGACGGACCGCTCGGCGGGCACGAGGGCGAAGGTGGCCCAGGTGACCAGGTCGGGCACGCGCGAGGCCGGGTGCTTGAGCCGGCTCTCCCGGTAGGCCAGCCCGAGGCCATCGGCGTCGAACGCGGACTCGATTCCGTCCGCCCCGGAGAGGACGCTCGCCTCCACCAGCACCGTGCGCACGTCCGACCCGTGCGCTCCCGCGTTGGCCCAGACCGCGCCGCCCACGGTGCCCGGGATGGCGAGCGCGAACTCCACGCCGGAGAGCCCCGCCTCGCGCGCCACGGTCGCCAGGCGCGCCATGGGGACGCCCGCCTCCACCGTGATCCGCGGCCCGTCGACCCGGATCCCCTCGGCGCGCACGTGCACGACCAGGCCGGGCACCCCCCGGTCGGAGATCACCAGGTCGGACCCGCGCCCCAGCAGGAAGAGCGGCAGCTCGTGGGTCCGCGCGAAGCGGGCCAGCGCGCGCAGCTCGAAGAGGTTGCGCGCGACCGCGAACAGGTCGGCCGGACCGCCGACGCGCATGGTGGTGAAGCGCGCCAGCGGCTCGTCCCGGGACGTCCGGATCCCCAGCCGCCGCTGGATCTCGGCGCCCAGGCGTGCCTGGTCCTCGGGGGTGAGCCGCGGCGTCGTCACGGTCGTCATGGATGCGTCACTGTCGTCATGCGGTCGCCCCGGCCGTCATGCGGCCGCCCCGCGGCTGAGCGCCTGCACCTCGCCCGGCGTGGGCAGCGGCCGTCGTTCGGCCAGGGCGAGCACCAGGGCCGCGACCGCGTCCGCGGCACCCGGCCGGGCCAGGGACCGGCTCGCGCTGCTCAGCTCCAGGTGACGCCGCGGATCCGCCAGGATCCCCACCGCGTCCAGGAGCGCGGCGCCGTCGAACGCCTCGTCCGCGATCACCACGGCCGCGCCGGCGTCGGCCACCGAGCGGGCGTTCGCCGCCTGGTGTGCCGCCGCGTGCGGGTACGGCACCAGCACCAGCGGCGTCCCCATCGCGGTCACCTCGCCGATCGTCGAGGCACCCGCCCGGCCCACCACCAGGTCGGCCGCGGCCAGCGCGTCGGTCATCTCCTCGCGGAGGAACGGGTAGGGCCGGTACCGCTCGCGGGCAGGCTCCGGGAGCGCGTCGCGCCGGGCGAGCGCCGCCCCGTACGCGGACTCCCCGGTGACATGCAGCACGATCGCCCGCTCCGCAAGCTCGGGGAGCGCCTCCTCGACCGCTCGATCGAAGCGCTGCACGGCCTGCGATCCACCGAAGACCAGGACCGCCCTGGCGTCGGCGGGGATCTCGAAGTGCCGGCGCGCCGCGAGCCGGTCCACCCCCGCCAGGTCGCGGATCGGCGTGCCGGTGACGTAGCAGCGGCCGGGCAGGCGCCGGCATGTCTGGGGGAAGCTGACCGCCAGCACGTCCACGAGCCGCGAGATGGCGCGCACGCTGCGACCCGGGATCACGTTCCCCTCCCAGAGCAGGAGCGGCACCCGCAGCAGCGCCGCGGCCATCGCCACGGGGAGCGCCACGTACCCGCCCGTGGTGAAGACGGCCGCCGGGCGCAGGCCGGCCAGCAGGGCGAGCGCCTGGGGGAACGACGCGCCCAGCCGGGCGGGATCGGCCAGGGCGGGCAGCGACGCGTCGACCGTCCGCAGGGAACGCAGCAGCAGCCGGGTCACCGGGATCCCGGCTCCCGGCACCACCCGGGCCTCCAGGCCCCGGTGGCCGCCGATCCAGCGCAGGTCAAGGTCGGCGCGTTGTCGGCGCAGCGAGTTGGCGACGGCGAGCGCCGGGTAGACGTGTCCGCCCGTCCCGCCCCCCGCGATCAGTATCCGCATCGTTCCACGCACCTCGGGGCAGGGTCTCGCGCGAGATGGAGAGAAGGATCCCGACGGCCGCCATGCTGATCGTGAGCGACGAGCCGCCGGCGCTGATGAAGGGCAGGGTGATCCCGGTGATCGGCAGGAGCGCCACGACCACGCCCACGTTGATCACCGCCTGCACCGTGATCCAGGCGGTGATGCCCGCCGCCAGCAGCCCGCCGAACGTGTCGGGCGCCGACAGCGCCACCCGGAAGCCCTCGTAGGCCAGGAGCGCGAAGAGCCCGATCACCACGAGCCCGCCCAGCAGGCCGAACTCCTCGCCGATGATGGCGAAGATGAAGTCGTTCGACGCGTTGGGCAGGTAGAGGCCCGAGGCGAGGCGGCTGGCGCCGAGGCCGGACCCGAAGAGGCCACCGAGCCCCAGCGCCAGCAGGCCCTGGATGGTCTGCAGGCCCCTGCCGGTCGGGTCGCTCCAGGGATCCAGGAACGCCCGGATCCGCTCCAGCTGGTACGGGTTCGACAGGATCACCAGGATGACCCCGCCGATCCCGGCAGGGACCAGGACGAAGAACTGCCAGAGGTTGGCGCCCGCCACGAAGAAGAGGATGAACGCGGTCAGCGCGATGACGCCGGTCGTGCCCAGGTCCGGTTCCTTCAGGACCAGCAGGATGATGGGCGCCGCGATCAGCAGGAACGGGACGGTCCCGTGGCGGATGCCCCGCACCGCGGTTCCCCGGCGCGCCAGCCAGTGGGCGAGGTAGACCACCAGGGCGAGCTTGGCGAACTCCGCGGGGTGGACCGCCGGGAGCGACCCGATCTGGAGCCAGCGAGCGGAGCCACCCACGCGCACGCCGATCCCCGGCAGGAGCACGAGCACCAGCAGGGCCAGCGCGGCCCCGTACATCGGGATCGAGAGCAGGCGCCAGTAGCGGTAGTCGATCTGCATGGTGATGACCATCGCGATGACCCCGAGGACCGCCCAGAGGAGCTGCGGCCCGACCACCGCGAAGGTGTTCTGCGAGAGGACGTAGGAGCGGATCGCGGAGCTCGAGTAGACCATCAGGATCCCCACCGCGGTCAGCGCGACCACGGCCAGGATCACCAGGTACTCGGGCTCGTGGCGCTCCCGC
>JAJYGO010000151.1 GCA_021785115.1 Chloroflexota bacterium
GCGGGCCACGCGGGAGCTCGAGGCCGACGAGCTGGGGCGGATGCTGCGGGGACTCGGCCTGCGCGCGGCGCGCGCCGACCTGCAGGCCCGCACCACGCGCGTCCTGGACCTGCGCCCGGGACGCGAGGCGCTGCTGGCCGGTCTGGAGAAGGACACCCGGAACCTGGTCCGCCGTGCCGCGCGCGAGGGCGTCGCCGCGCGGGTGGTGCGGGGCGCGGACCTCGCCGCATACGGGCGGTTCGCCACGCTGCTGGCGGGCACGGGAGCCCGCGCCGGGTTCCGGGTGCGCTCCCGGGAGTCGTTCGAGGCGATGGCGCGCGAGTTCGGACCGCGCGGCGACGCGTACCTGGTGCTCGCCGAGCACGGCGGCCGGGAGATCGCCGGCTGCCTCGCGCTGACCGCCGGGCCGCGCGCGTTCTACCTCTACGCGGCATCGCTGCGGGAACCCGAGCTGCGCCACGCGGCCGGGCCCTACGCGGCGCTCTGGGCGGCCATCGAGGCCCTGGCCGCGGACGGCCGGGAGAGCCTCGACCTGTGGGGCGTGGCGGAGCGGGGCGACCGGGTCGCCGACGCTTCCTGGGCAGGATTCAGCCTCTTCAAGCGCGGGTTCGGCGGGGCCCCGCTGCGCCACCCCGGCACGTTCGACATGGTCCTGTCGCCGGCCTGGTACGCCGTCCGCGACCTGCGGGAGCGGCTGGGGCGCTGACGCGACGCCCGGGTGCGCGAGCCGCCACGGGGACCCCGGCGGGCGCGGCGCCCCATCCCGGGCCGCGCGAGCGCGCGCGTATCATCGCCGCCGTGCCCGCCACCAGTGCTGCCCGCGACGCCACGCCCCCGGACCCGACCGACCCGCCGGACACGGCCGAGATCGGCGCGGACGGGGGCGCGACTGCGGGCCGCGTCCGCGTGATCGACGCCACCGCGTGGGAGCCGGGGCGGTGGGACGCGCTGGCCGCCCGTTCGCCGGACGGCGAGGCGTTCCAGTCCCACGCCTGGGGCGCCAGCAAGGAGCGTCTCGGATGGCGGCCCCTGCGCGTGGTCGTCGAGCTGGACGGCGAACCGCGCGCGGTCGCGTCGCTGCAGGAGCGCCGGATCGTCCCGCGGCTGCCGGGTCCGGCGGGGCGGCTCACCTACCTCTACGCCCCGCGTGGCCCCGTGCTGCTGCGGCGCGACCGCGAGTCGGCGGCAGCGGCGCTGCTCGGCCTGCGCCGGGTGGCACGGGCGCGGCGGGCCGCCGTGCTCACCGTGGATCCCGCCTGGGAGGAGCACGGCGAGCTCGCCGCGGCCTTCCCCGGGGCGGGGTACCGGCCGTCGCCGAGGGAGATCCAGGTCTCCCGCACGGCCATGCTGGTGCCGATCCGCGGGACCGCGGACGAGCAGCATGCCCTGCTCGGCGACAGCACGGCCCGGAACGTCAACAAGGCGCGGCGGGCCGGCGTCACCGCCGAGCGGGTCGACCTGGCCGACGCTGCCGGCCGCGAGGAGGCGCTGGCGGAGTTCTGGGCGATGTTCGTGGCGACCGGGCGGCGCGAGGGCTTCATCGTGCGGGACCGCGACTACCAGCTCGCCCAGTGGCGTGCCCTGGGGGAGGCGTCCCTGGCCAGCCTCTGGTTCGCCCGCGCCGGCGGCCGACGCCAGAACGGCGTGCTCCTCCTGCACTGCGGGAACCGGCTCGTCTCGCACCTGGCCGGGTCACCCGACGACGCCGACCTGCGGCGCACCCGGGCGAACCACCTGCTCCAGTGGGAGATCCTCCGCTGGGGGGCCGCCCACGGGTTCGCCCAGTACGACCTGGGCGGCGTCGACACGCAGGAGGCGCCCGGCCTGCCTGCCGACGAGGGGCACCCGCTCTGGAACCTCTACGAGTTCAAGCGCGGCTTCGGGACGCGCGGTGTCGTCTTCGCCCGCGCGCACGACCTCGCGATCCGGCCCCTCCTCGGTGCCGCCTGGCAGATCGCCCGCCGCGTCCGGTGAGCGGGCCCGGGTCGGGTCCCGGACGGGCGGTATGATGGGTCACCATGTCGATCGAGCCCGCGCGCGTCCCGTCCCGTCCCGCCTCCCGCGGCACGGTGGAGCCGCGGGTCGCCACGCGCCCGGCGGAGACGTCCGAGGAGCTGGACGCGCTGGCACAGCGCCTCGTGGAGGAGGTCCGCGCCCACCACCCCACCGCGGACCTCTCGGGCATCGAGCGCGCGTACCGGTTCGCGGTTGAAGCCCATGGCACGCAGCGGCGGGCGAGTGGCGAGCCGTACGTGACCCATCCGATCGAGGCCGCACAGACGCTCGCCGAGCTGGGCCTCGATCCCATGGCGATCCAGGCGGCACTGCTCCACGACGTGCCGGAGGACACCGAGTACTCCCTCGCCGACGTCGAGGAGCGGTTCGGCCCGGAGGTGGCGCGCCTGGTGGACGGCGTCACCAAGCTGTCCAAGTTCAGCGCCCACAGCCACGAGGAACGGCAGGCCGAGAACATCCGGAAGATGTTCCTGGCCATGGCGGAGGACGTGCGGGTCGTCCTGATCAAGCTGGCCGACCGGCTGCACAACATGCGGACCATCGCCGGCCTGCCGCCGGAGAAGCAGCAGCGGATCGCCCGCCAGACCCTGGAGATCTACGCGCCGCTCGCGGAGCGGCTCGGGATCTGGCAGATGAAGTGGGAGCTCGAGGACCTCTCCTTCAAGGTGCTCGACCCGGTCGCCTTCCGTTCGCTGGCACAGCAGCTGGAGACGCGCCGGGCCGCGCGGGAGACGTATGTCGAGCGCGCGATGGCGGACCTGGGCGAGGCGCTCGAGGCGAGCGGGATCCTGGCCGAGCTGTCCGGCCGTCCCAAGCACCTGTACAGCATCCACCGCAAGATGGAGCGCAAGTCCGCCAACTTCGACGAGGTCTACGACGTCTACGCGATCCGCGTCCTGGTGGACGAGGTCAAGGACTGCTACGCGGCGCTCGGCGTGGTGCACTCCCTCTGGCGGCCGATCCCCGGGCAGTTCGACGACTACATCGCGATGCCCAAGGCGAACGGGTACCAGAGCCTGCACACCGCGGTGATCGCCCTCGAGGGGCACCCGCTCGAGGTCCAGATCCGGACGCACCAGATGCACCGCATCGCGGAGGTCGGGATCGCGGCGCACTGGCGCTACAAGGAAGGGTCCCGCTCCGACCGCGACTACGACGCGAAGCTCGCCTGGATCCGCCAGCTCATGGAGTGGCAGCGCGAGGTCTCGGACGCCACGGAGTTCGTGGAGGGGCTCAAGCTCGACGTCTTCCAGGACCAGGTCTTCGTCTTCACGCCGAAGGGCGAGGTCAAGGACCTGCCGGCCGGCTCGACGCCGCTCGATTTCGCGTACCGGATCCATACCGACATCGGGCACCGCTGCATCGGCGCGAAGGTGAACAACCGGCTGGTGCCGCTGGACTACAAGCTCCGCAACGGCGACATCGTGGAGATCGTCACCACCAAGGCGGCGCACGGCCCGTCGCGCGACTGGCTCTCCATCGTCCGCACCACGCACGCGCGGGAGAAGATCCGCCAGTGGTTCAAGCGCCAGGAGCGCGAGGAGAACATCGCGCACGGGCGCGAGTCGCTGGATCGCGAGCTGCGGCGGCTGGCGCGCACGTCGCTCGAGCGCGTCGGGACCGACATCCTCTCCGAGATGGCCGAGGTCTACAAGTTCCCGACGGTGGACGATTTCCTCGCCGCGGTCGGGTACGGTGCGGTCAGCGCCCAGCAGGCGGTCATCCGCATGGGGGTCGTGGACGACTCCAACGAGCAGGTGCTGCCACAGGTGGCCCCGCCGGTGCCCGCCGCCCAGGCGGGAGGCGTCCGGGTCAAGGGCGTCGGCGACCTGCTGGTCCGGTTTGCCGCGTGCTGCCACCCCATCCCCGGCGATCCCATCATCGGCTTCATCACCCGTGGCAAGGGCGTCACGGTGCACCTGCGCGACTGCGTGACGATCCTCCACGAGAAGGACGTTGAGCGCCTGATCGAGGTCGAGTGGGAAGGTGCGGCGGAGCGGACCTATCCGATCGCCATCCGTCTTGACGCGTACGACCGGACGGGCCTGCTCTCGGACATCACCAACGTGGTCGCCGAGCAGAAGGTGAACATCGTGGCCGCCCACGTGGAGACGCACCCCGACCACACCGCGACCGTCAGCGCCACGCTGCAGGTCTCCTCGGTCGCGCAGCTGGCGCGCGTCCTCTCCCGCCTGGAGCAGGTCAAGGACGTCTTCTCGGTCCAGCGCGCCCTGACCTGAGGGCGGGCAGCCGTCAGGTCTCGCGTCGACCGGCCAGGAGGCGGGTCTCCACGGGGCCCCTGCCGTCGAGCTCGCGTGCGAAGGTCGCCGCTCCCGCGCGTGCCTCGACCTCGAAGACGTTGTCGCGGTACCAGTGGCCGCCGTGCCGCCAGGCAGCCCAGGAGCTCGCCGCATAGCGCACCACGTACAGCACGCCGTGCTCGCGCCACTGCCGCACGTGCGTCAGTTCGTGCGCAAGCTCGGCAGGGCCGAGCGGGCGCCAGCTCCAGATATCCCGCCCGATCGTGATCGCCAGCCAGTGGGGGAGTACCAGGCTGCCGGACCGGCGCAGCCAGGGCCAGACGTGGACGCGGTGGCGCGGCGGACAGCCAGGACCCGGTACCTCGCGCGGTGCCGCGGCGCGCGGTGCATCCGCCCGGCGGTCGTCGATCATCGTGACGCGAAGTATCCGTCGTTCGGAGCGCCGCGTGGAGTCTGCCGCGGCATGCTCCGGCGCCCGGGAGGCGTGCCGCAGGGCCCGGTACACTTCCCGCCATGCCTCTCTTTCGTGCCCCCCGGGGCACCCGCGATCTGCTTCCCGCCCTGCATGCCCCCTGGGAGCGTGTCGAAGCGGTGGCGCGCGACCTCGCCCGGCGCTACGGCTACCCGACGATCGAGACGCCCCTCTTCGAGCAGAGCGGCGTCTTCGAGCGCGCCATCGGCAGCGACACCGACGTCGTCGAGAAGGAGCTATTCCGGCTGCAGAGCCGCGGCGAGGAGCAGGAGAGCTGGGCGCTGCGCCCGGAGGCCACCGCCGGGATCGTGCGCGCGTACGTGCAGCACGGGATGCGGACCCTGCCGCAGCCGGTCCGGCTGTCGTTGCTCGGCCCGATGTTCCGCTACGACCGACCCCAGGCCGGCCGCTACCGGCAGTTCTGGCAGTGGGATGTCGAGGCGATCGGCGATCCCGGCCCGGCCATCGACGCGGAGCTGATCGAGCTCGGCTACCGCTTCTACAGCGAGGCCGGGGTCGAGGGAGTCAAGGTCCACCTGAACTCGATCGGGGATCCGGCCTGCCGGCCGGCCTACCTGGAGCGCCTCGCGGAGTACTTCTCGGCCCACCGGGCCGCGCTGCCGCCGCTCGAGCGCCAGCGGCTCGAGACGAACCCGCTGCGGCTGCTCGATTCGAAGGACCCGGAGATGGAGGTCCTGATCGCCCAGGCGCCGCGCCTTGTCGAGCACCTCTGCCCCGCATGCGCGGAGCACTTCGCGGCGGTGCAGGCGCACCTGGCCGTGCTCGAGGTGCCGGTCCGGCTGGAGCCCACGCTCGTACGCGGCCTGGACTACTACACGCGGACGGCGTTCGAGTACTACCGCGAGGGTGCCGAGGGGCAGCAGCAGGCGCTCGGCGGAGGCGGCCGCTACGACGGCCTGGTCGAGTTGCTCGGCGGGAAGCCCACACCGGGCATCGGCTTCGCGCTGGGAATCGATCGCACGGTGCTCGCGCTGCAGGAGCAGGACCGCGACGGAGGCGCGCCGGCGGGGACGCTGGCCGTCGTCGTCGGCGCCGACCCGGACGACACGGCCGGCCGACTCCGGCTGGCCACCAGGCTGCGGGCCGCAGGGCTCGCCGTGCGCGCCGACCTGGGCCGTCGGCGCCTGGGCCGCCAGCTCGAGGGAGCGGCGCGCGAGGGCGCGCACTTCGCCGTGATCGTGGGAGACGAGATGGCCGAGGGGCACGTGCAGGTGCGCGACCTGCCGGCCGGGACGCAGCGCACCGAGCCGCTGGCCGACCTGGAGCGCTACCTGCGCCGGGCCGAAGCCAGTCATCATCACGGCTGATGGCCGTGCTCCGGGCAGGTTGCCCGTCCGGGAGGCAGACATGACGCAGGTGGCACGAATCGTCGAGATCCTGCGGGGAGACGTGGCGCCCGGGACGCGGGCCACGGTGGAAGGCTGGATCCGCACGCGGCGCGACTCCAAGGCCGGCCTCTCGTTCCTCCACGTGCACGACGGTTCGTGCTTCGACGCCATCCAGGTCGTGGCGCCGGCGTCGCTCCCCAACTACGAGTCGGACGTGCTCCGCCTGACAACAGGCTGCGCGGTGGCGATCACCGGCACGGTCTCGGCGTCTCCCGCGGCGGGCCAGGCCGTGGAGCTGCAGGCGGAATCCGTCGACGTCGTCGGCTGGGTCGAAGATCCCGACACGTATCCGATCTCGCCCAAGCGCCACACGTTCGAGTACCTTCGCGAGGTCGCCCATCTGCGCGCCCGCACCAACACGTTCGGCGCCGTTGCACGGGTCCGTCACAGCCTGGCGCTGGCGATCCATCGCTACTTCGACGAGCACGGCTTCTACTGGGTCCACACGCCGATCCTGACCACCAGCGACGCCGAGGGCGCCGGCGAGCTGTTCCGCGTCTCCACGCTCGACCTGGCCAACCTCCCCCGGACGGCGGGCGGCGCGGTGGACTTCGCGCAGGACTTCTTCGGCAAGCCGGCGTACCTGACCGTCTCCGGCCAGCTCAACGTGGAGACGTACTGCCTGGCCCTCGAGCGGGTCTACACGTTCGGTCCCACGTTCCGCGCCGAGAATTCGAACACGAGCCGGCACCTGGCCGAGTTCTGGATGGTGGAGCCGGAGATCGCCTTCGCCGACCTCGACGACAACGCCGACCTGGCCGAGGACCTGCTCAAGTACAGCTTCCGGGCGATCCTGGACGAGCGGCCGGACGACATGGCGTTCTTCGCCGAGCGGATCGACAAGCAGGCCGTCAGCCGGCTCGAGGGTCTCGTCACGTCGAGCTTCGCCCGCATGACGTACTCCGAGGCGATCGCGGCGCTCGAGCGTTCGGGACGCGACTGGGAGTTCCCGGTGTCCTGGGGCGTGGCGCTGCAGGCGGAGCACGAACGCTATCTCTGCGAGGAGTACGCCCATCGCCCGGTCGTGGTGACCGATTATCCCAAGGAGATCAAGGCGTTCTACATGCGGCTGAACGACGACGAGCGGACCGTGGCGGCGATGGACGTCCTGGCCCCGGGCATCGGGGAGATCATCGGCGGCAGCCAGCGCGAGGAGCGCCTGGACGTGCTGGATCGGCGCATCGTCGAGGTCGGGCTCGACCCGGCCTCCTACTCGTGGTACCGGGATCTCCGGCGCTACGGCACCGTGCCGCACGCGGGGTTCGGGCTCGGGTTCGACCGATCGATCGCCTATGCCACCGGCATGGCGAACGTTCGGGATGTCATCCCGTTCCCGCGCACGCCGGGCAGTGCCGACTTCTAGCCACGCCCCCGGGGGCCGCCCCGCGATCGCGGCCGGGCCGGGCGCGCGCACGCTCGGCTACCATCTCGCCGTATGAGTGACGCCACCCCAGTCCAGCCCAGGAACGCGTTCAGCCTCGCGACCCCGTACCGCGATGTGACGTGCGGGGAGCTGCGGGCCGGCGACGCCGGCAGGCAGCTGCGGATGGCCGGCTGGGTCCACCGACGGCGCGACCTGGGCCACCTGATCTTCATCGACCTGCGCGACCGGTACGGCATCACCCAGATCGTCGTCGATCGGGACGAAGCGCCGGAGGCGCATGCGGCCGCGAGTCGGAGCCGGCCCGAATTCGTGGTGAGCGTGGAGGGGAAGGTCACGGAGCGCCTCCCCGGCACGCACAATCCCAGCCTCGAAACGGGCGACGTCGAGGTCCGGGCCACCCGCGTCGAGATCCTCTCCGAGGCGCAGACGCCGCCCTTCTACATCAACGAGCCGGATGCCCCGGTGGACGAGGCGGTCCGGCTCCGGTACCGCTACCTGGACATCCGCCGCGAGCCGATGCGTGACCGGCTCCTCCTGCGCTCCGCGCTGGTGCGGGCCATCCGCGACGCCCATCACCGGGCCGGGTTCGTGGAGATCGAGACGCCCATCCTGATCAAGTCGACGCCGGAGGGCGCGCGGGACTTCATCGTCCCGAGCCGGCTCCAGCCCGGCACCGTCTACGCGCTGCCGCAGAGCCCCCAGCAGCTCAAGCAGCTGCTCATGGTGGCCGGCATGGACCGCTACTTCCAGATCGCGCGCTGCTTCCGCGACGAGGACCTGCGCGGGGACCGCCAGCCGGAGTTCACCCAGCTCGACCTGGAGATGAGCTTCGTGCAGGAGCAGACGGTGATGGACTTCGTCGAGGCGATGGCCATCGAGGTGAGCCGCACGGTCCTGCCGGAACGCCCGCTGCTGACGGTGCCGTTCCCGCGCTTCACGTACGAGGAGGCGATGGAGCGGTTCGGCTCCGACAAGCCGGACATCCGCTTCGGGATGGAGCTCGTGGACCTGGCGCCCGTGCTGCGCGCGGGCGGCGAGGGGACCGGGTTCCGCGTCTTCGATGAGGTCCTCGAGGTGGGGGGCCGGGTCAAGGGGATCGTGGCGCCCGGGATGGGCGGCGCGACCCGCCGGGAGATCGACGAGCTGACGGCGTTCGCCCGCCGGTACGGGGCGAGGGGCCTGGTGCACGTCTCGAGCGACGCGGACGGCGCGGTGCACTCGCCCGTGGCCAAGTTCCTGGGCGAGGAGCGGCTCAGCGCCATGCTGCGGGCGGCCGCGGCCGGCCCCGGCGACCTGCTGCTGGTGGTGGCGGACGACCCGGCGGTGACGGCCGACGTGCTCGGCCGGCTGCGCAGCGAGCTGGGCGAGCGGCTCGGGCTGGCGGACCCCGCCGTGCTGGCGTACTGCTGGGTGTACCGCTTCCCGATGTACCAGTGGGACGCCGACAACCACCGCTGGGACGCCACCCACAACCCGTTCTCCGGGGTGGTGCCAGAGGACGAGCCGCTGCTCGTGACCGCTTCCGGCGATCCGTACCGGCCCGCCCCCGACGACCCGGCCGGTCGCGCCCGGGCGATGCAGTACGACATCGCGCTGAACGGCTGGGAGCTGGGCGGAGGCTCGGTGCGCATCCACCGGCGGGAGCTGCTGGAGCGGAGCTTCGCCCTGCAGGGCTACTCGAAGGAGCGGATGCACGGGCTCTTCGGGGGGATGCTCGAGGCGTTCGACTTCGGCGCGCCTCCGCACGGCGGGATCGCGCTGGGGATCGACCGCTGGGCCGCCCTGCTCGCCGACCAGACCAACATCCGCGAGGTGATGGCCTTCCCCAAGACCTCGTCGGGGACCGACCTCATGCTCGACGCGCCGTCCGCGCCGGATCCCGCGCAGTACGAGGAGCTGGGCCTGCGCTACGTCGGTCCCGCTCCTGCCGCCGGGGCGGCCGGCGCGGCAACCGGGACCGGCCCGGGAGGCACCGCAGGGGGAGGGGCCGCATAGCCGCCGACCTCGCGGCCGGTCTCGCACGCGTCGCGGGTGCCCTGACGCGCCACGCGCGCCTCGCGGCGCTCGGGGGTGCGCTCTGCATCGCCTTCTCCGGGATCTTCTTCCGGTTCTCGGGGACGACGCCGGCCACCGCGACCGTGTTCCGCTGCCTCTACGCGCTGCCGTTCCTCGGGCTGATCGCGCTCGGGGAGCGCCGCCGCCTCGGACCGTTCGGCCGGCGGCCGCACGCGATCGGGGTGGTGGCCGGCGTCTTCTTCGCGCTGGACCTCCTGCTCTGGCAGCACGCGGTCCTCCAGGTGGGGGCCGGGCTCGCCACGGTCACGGCCAACCTCCAGGTCGTGGTGGTCGCGGCCGCGGCGTGGGCGCTGCTCGGCGAGCGGCCCTCGCGATCGATCCTGGTGGCGATCCCCGTGATGCTCGCCGGAGTGGGTCTCATCTCGGGGATCCTGGGCGCGCACGCCTACGGGGCCGACCCCCGGCTGGGCGTCCTGATGGGCGCGGGCTCGGCGGTTGCCTACGGCGGTTTCCTGCTCCTGACGCGTCAGCTCAACGTGGGTGGGCCGCGGCCGGCCACCGTGCTCTTCGACGCCACCGCCACCGCGGCCGCGACGGGCGCCGTGCTCGGGACGCTCCTGGGAGAGTTCGACCCGGTGCCGTCGTGGCCCGCGCACGGCTGGCTCCTCCTGGTCGCCCTCACCTCGCAGGTGGCCGGCTACCTCCTGATCTCGTCCTCGCTCCCGCGGCTCCCAGCCGCGCTCACGTCCTCGATCCTGCTGGCACAGCCCATCGCCACCGTGATGCTGGCGGCCGTCCTGCTCGGGGAATCGCCGTCGGTCTTCCAGCTCGGCGGCGTGGCCCTGGTGATCCTCGGTCTGGCGGTGGCCACCGCGCGCCCGGCGGTGCGCCCGGTGGCGCGGGGCACGGTCCCGGAGGCCGAGGCGACGCCACTCGCCTGACCTGAGCGCGGCGGACGGGTCGTCGGCCGCTCTACGCGTCGTCGGCCGCTCTACGCGTCGTCGCGCGCGTCGCCGATCAGGAGCTCCACGATGACGGTGTCCCGCCAGCGGCCGTCCAGCCGGGCGTGCCGGCGGTAGACGCCCACTTCCCGGAACCCGAGCCCCACGCAGAGCCGCCGGCTCGGCACGTTCTCCGGGAAGATGCGGGAGACGAGCTTCCAGAACCCGGCGGCTTCGCACGACGCGATGAGGCCCGCCAGGGCGGCATGCCCGGCACCGGTGCCGCGTGCATCCCGGGCGGTGTAGACGGAACACTCGGCCACACCGTCGTAGCAGCGTCGGGGCCGGTACTGCGAGGCGCCGGCCCATGCCACCACGCGGCCGTCCCGCTCGGCGACGACGACCGGGTACCGACCGGAGCGTTCCGCGAGATACTCCGCCATCTGCTCCGCGGTCCGCGGCTCGGTCTCGAACGTGGCGGTCCGGTCCTCGATCCCCTGGGTGTAGATCGCCGCGATGGCGGCAGCGTCCTCCATCCGGGCGTCGCGGACGATCGTCGCGGGCCGCCGCGGGGCGTCGACGGGATCGACCGCGCCCCGAGCGCGCATCCGGCCGGAGCCGGTCATCGCTCCGGGGCGACCCGGGCGACGTCCGCCCCCCAGTCGGGCGGATGGCCGGTGACGGGCTGGTCGGGCCCCGCATATGCGGGGAGATCCGCGCGTGCCGTGTCGGTGGAGAGGGTCACGCCGGGATCGCCGAGGTCGAGCGTCCGGACGGTGGCTCCGCGGCGCTCCAGGGCATCGAGCAGGGCCCCCGGGTCCGGTACGCCGGCCAGGGTGCCTGGGTCGGCGAGGAGAGCGATCGGGACCAGCGTCGGCCAGCCGGCGACACCCTCCCAGGTCGGTCGGATCACGGAGTCCGGCGCGCTCGCGTGCGCCTCCAGGAGCGCGGTGACGGTCGCCGCGTCCACCCAGGCCATCGACATCGGCCACACCAGGACTGCGGTCGTCTCGCCCACGCGATCGACCGCCGCGTGCACGCCGCGGGCGACCGGGCCCGGGCCCTCGCCGGTGGACGCGTCGAGTACCGCCGCCGGGATCCCCGCCGGCGATGCGGGCCGGGACGCCGGATCCCCGGGGGAGGGCGCTGGCCCCTCGGGCGGGGCGACCAGGTCGGCAGCGGAACCGGCCAGCGACGCGGCAACGGCGCCGTCGGGATCCGGTGCGACGACCACGATCGGCATCGCGCCGCCCGCCCAGGCCGCATCCGCGACGTGCCGGGCGGCGGAGACGCCACCCACGGGGCGCAGTGCGTCGCCGGCAGTCCGGGCGATGACGACGGCGGCGACAGTCACGTGGCGGATGGTAGCAGCGGCTCCGCCGTCGACGGTGTCGACGGAGACGGCGGCGGTGCTGTACCGGGCCGGGGCTGTGCGACAATGCGCGTGCCCATGACCGACCAGCCCCGTGCCACCATGCCCGATGGATCGCCCGCGCCGCACGCGCCGGGCTCGGCCGTGCGCGTCCGCGAGGACGTCCGGAACGTCGCGATCGTCGCCCACGTCGATCATGGCAAGACCACGCTGGTGGACGGGCTGCTGCGGCAGACCGGCGCCTTCCGCGCCAACCAGGAGGTGGTCGAGCGGGTGCTCGACTCCCTCGATCTGGAGCGCGAGAAGGGCATCACGATCATGGCCAAGCACACCGCGGTGGAGTACGAGGGAGTCCACCTGAACATCGTGGACACGCCCGGCCACGCCGACTTCGGCGGCGAGGTGGAGCGAAGCCTGCTCATGGTGGACGCGGTGCTGCTCCTGGTGGATGCCTCGGAGGGACCGCTCCCCCAGACGCGGTACGTGCTCCAGAAGGCCATGGCGCGGCACCTGCCCGTGGTGGTCTGCCTCAACAAGATCGACCGCGGCGACGCCCGCCCCGCGGAGGTCCTGGACGCCGTCTACGAGCTCTTCATCGATCTCGGCGCAGACGAGCACCAGATCGAGTTCCCCGTCGTCTACTCCAACGCGAAGGCCGGCACCGCCACTCTGGACCCGTCCGTTCCGGGCACCGATCTTCGGCCGCTGCTCGACCTCCTGGTCCGCGTCACCCCACCGCCGACCTTCACGGAGGGGGAGCCGCTCCAGCTCCTGGTCACCAACCTGACCGCCAACGACTACGTGGGTCGGATGGCGGTGGGCCGGATCTGGAACGGCACCATCCGGATGGGGCAGCGGATCGCGATCGTCCGCGAGGAGGACGACACCACGGCCGGGTCGGTCGAGCCCGGGCGCACCGTCACCCTGGCGGGGACCGTGACCAGCCTGACGACGGCCGAGGGGATCCAGCGGATCGACGTCCGGGAGGCCGGCCCCGGCGAGATCGTCGCGGTGGCCGGGATCCCGGATGTCACCGTGGGCGACACCATCACCGATCCGCTCGACCCGCGGCCCCTGCCGCGCCTCTCGGTGGACGCCCCGACCATCAGCATGACCTTCGGCGTGAACACCTCGCCCCTCGGCGGGCGCGACGGACGCTTCCTGACCAGCCGGCACCTCCGCACGCGCCTCGAGCGGGAGGTCCTCGGCAACGTGGCGATCGAGTTCCTGCCCACCGACTCGGGAGAGGCGTTCGAGGTCCGCGGCCGCGGGGAGCTGCAGCTGGCGGTCCTGATCGAGACGATGCGCCGCGAGGGGTACGAGCTGCAGGTCTCCCGGCCGGAGGTGATCCTCCACGAGGTCGACGGGGAGGTGCAGGAGCCGTACGAGCGGATCACGGTGGACATCCCGCCCGAGTACATCGGCGAGGTCTCGGAGGCGCTCGCCTCCCGGCGGGCGCGCCTGGAGCAGATGACGACCGACGCCGACGGGCGGGTCCGCATGGAATACGTCCTCCCGGTGCGCGGGCTGATCGGCTTCCGCGGGCAGCTCCTGACCCTGACCCGGGGCACGGCCCTGATGCACCAGATCGGGGAGGGCTACGGGCCGTGGGCCGGCGAGGTCGCCCACCGCACGACCGGGGTCCTGGTGGCCGACCGGCCTGGCGTGACCAGCACCTACGCACTCCACAACCTGCAGGAGCGCAGCGAGCTCTTCGTGGGGCCCGGGATCGACGTGTACGAGGGGATGGTCGTCGGCGAGAACGTCCGGCCGGGCGACATGGACGTGAACGCGACGAAGGAGAAGCACCTCACCAACATCCGCTCGTCCACCCAGGAGCAGACGCTGCGGCTCACGCCGCCGCGCGAACTCACCCTCGAGTCGGCCATCGAGTTCATCGCCGCGGACGAACTGGTGGAGGTGACTCCCTCGAACATCCGGCTGCGGAAGCGAACCCTCTCGATGCACGATCGGCGGCGCGCCGCGGGCCGGGAACACGAGCGGCGTCTGCTCGAGGAGCGGGAGGCCGCCGGCCGCTGACGCCTGCCGGGCGCGCCGTGGGCGCGCCGGATGATCGCGTCCCGAGCCCCCGCCGCCTGCTCCCGTGTGCGCACCTCGTGAACCCCGCGGCCGGCCCCGGACCCGTGCGTGGGCCTCCTTGCGTGCGCCACGTGCACACCGCCCACCCGGGACCCGGGACCCGGCCACCGGCCTGCTGGCGTGCTGGCCGCCGGCGTGCTGGCCGCCGGCGTGCTGGCCACCGGCCTGCTGGCCGCCAGCGTGCTGGCCGCCGGCGTGCTGGCCGCCGGCGTGCGCCACGTGCACGCAAGCGACCGCCGCCGGACCGCAGACCTGCTGGCGTGCACTACATGCGCGCAAGCGACCGCCGCCGACGCACCCATCCAGGCGTCGCCGCCGGGGAGGCCGTGGCTGTGCGCGGCACGCACACTCTCGCCCCGCCGCTGGTCGCGGGAGCCTCCGGTAAGGCACGACCGCCCCGACCGGCCCGCCGGGATCCGTGAGCGTGCATCAGGGGCACATCGGCGGGGGTCCCCAGAGCGCGGGCACGGCCGCGCGCACCATCACCGTCGCTTACGTGCACCTCGTGCACACGGCCGCTGCAGGACCCGCTCGCCGGGCGCCTGAGTTGCACCACGTGCACACCGGTCGGCCTGCGCCTGCGCGCGGGACGAGCGGCGTCGCGTCGGACGCGGCGGATGTCCCCTGCGCCCGCGACGCGACGACCTGCGCC
>JAJYGO010000237.1 GCA_021785115.1 Chloroflexota bacterium
GGGGCCGCATGCCAGGCGACGTCATCGCAGTGTCGGGCCGGGGCCAGGTCCGAGCGAAGCCGTTCCAAGATCAGATCCTCGAAGCACTCGATGTCGAACGGCGCCGCGATCACCTCAAGAACCTCGTCGTGGCCCCGACGGGGACGGGCAAGACCTGGGTGTCGGCCTTCGACTACGCGCGGCTGCGCGCCGAGGGTTTCGAGCGTCTGCTGTTCGTGGCACACCGTGACGAGATCCTCCGGCAGAGCCAAGAGGTGTTCCAGAAGGTTCTGAACGATGCAGAGTTCGGAGAGCGCTACATCGGATCAGAGCGGCCCGAACGATGGGACCATGTGTTCGCGTCGATCCAATCGCTCCACCGTGGGCTGGACCACGTCGACCCGGATCGCTTTGACGTCGTCATCGTGGACGAGTTCCACCATGCCGAAGCGACGACATACCGGCGCCTCCTCGGGTATCTGCGCCCGAAGGTGCTGATTGGGCTGACGGCAACACCCGAACGCGCTGACGGCAAGGAGATCCTGCACTGGTTCGATGACCGCGTCGCCTCCGAGATGCGGCTGTGGGACGCTCTCGACCAGGGGCTGTTGTGCCCGTTCCACTACCTCGGCGTGAGCGACGGAACGGATCTCCGCGGAGTCGGGTTCCAGCGGGGCCGATACGTCGCGAGCGAACTCGAAGGCGTCCTGACTGGCGACGACGTCCGCGCCGCCCGGATCATCGACGCCGTTCGTGAGTGGATCCTCGACCCGACGCAGATGCGGGCGCTCGGCTTCTGTGTCGGCGTGGCCCATGCTCATTTCATGGCACGGCGGTTCACCGAGGCGGGACTGCCGGCGATTGCGCTCGACGGCGAGACGGATCCGGAGGTCAGGCGAGACGCGGTCGATCAGCTGCGCCACGGCGAGCTTCGCGCGATCTTCACGGTCGACCTGTTCAACGAGGGCGTAGACATCCCGGAGGTCGACACGCTGCTGCTCCTGAGGCCGACCGAGAGCGCGACGATCTTCCTGCAGCAACTCGGTCGCGGCCTTCGCTGGGCGCCGGGCAAGAGTGTCCTTACGGTGATCGACTTCATCGGTCAGGCGCACGCGGAGTATCGGTTCGACATCAAGTTCCGCGCCCTGCTCGGCGGGACTCGCCGCCAGCTCGAGCGAGCCGTCGAAGAGCGATTTCCGCTGATGCCCCCAGGCTGCGCCATCCGGCTTGACGAGATTTCGCAGTCGATCGTGCTCGACAACCTACGGTCCGCCATCAAGAGCACCCGCCGGCTACTCGTCGACGACCTCCGGGGCATGCCCCCGACAACACGCCTGCCGCAGTTCCTAGAAGCGAGTTCGTTCGATCTGCAGGACGTGTACAACAACCCAAGTGGGGGAACGACGTTCACGACCGCTCGCCGCTCAGCAGGACACCTCCGAGGTGCCCCGGATCCCGCCGAGTCTGATTTCGGAAAGGCGATCGGCAGGATGCTCCACGTCGACGACGAGGAGCGGTTCGACCGGTGGATGACGTGGCTCAGCCGCGACGACCCTCCACAGCCGCTGTCGGCCGACACGCGCGACGGCCGATTGCTCCTGATGCTGTTCGCGGCCCTCGGTCAGCGCCGGCAGCCGGTCGCAGACCTCCGGAGGGCGCTGGAGCCGTTGTGGCGGTACGAGCCACTCAGGACGGAGGTCGTCGACCTGCTGAGCGTTCTGCGAGAACGGGTCCGACTTGACCCCAGTCTGATCGATCCCGACGGCATTGTTCCGCTGCAGAGCCACGCGACCTATGGGCTGTACGAGATCGTCGCCGCGTACAACCTGGTCAGCAAGGGCGTCCTGCGCGAGATCCGCGAGGGGGTGGTCTGGGCCGAAGCGGCGGCGACGGATGTCCTCCTCGTCACGATCAACAAGGCCGAGAGGGACTACTCACCTACGACTCGGTACGAGGACTACCCAATCTCACCCACGCTGTTCCAATGGGAGAGCCAGTCTCGGACGGCGACCAACTCACCCACCGGGCAGCGCTACATCAACCACGCGAGGCGGGGCTCGAAGGTCGTCCTGTTCGTCCGCGAGGACCGGGACGATGACCGGGCGGAGAGCAACCCGTACGTATGTCTGGGGCTGGCGCACCACGTAAGTCACAAGCGCGACCGGCCGATGCAGATCGTATGGGAACTGGAGCGTCCGATGCCTACCGAGCTGTTCCAGCGAGCCAAAGTGGCGGCAGGATAGCTCCGCGGGCGGGCGCGTTCGACCGAGGGGCCCTCCTCCACTGGCGTCACCGCGCCTCGAGGCGCGCTCGTTCGCGAACCGCGGCCAGTACCGCGACGGGAGCCTGCACCCGTACCACTGCGAGTGGTGCGGCGGCTGGCACCTGGGCCATCGGCGCCGGGCGGCGTGACCGGCGCGCGGCCAAGCGCACGAGTCCGAGGGTCAGAGGATCGACAAGCGAAGTAGGAATGACTACTCTGACGGTATGAAGAGCATCGTGTCGGAAAAGGGGCAGGTCACCATTCCGAAGCGCCTGCGCGATCGGCTCGGGATCCGGGCAGGGGAGGTGCTGGACTTCGAGGAGGAGCAGGGCCGCCTCGTCGCGCGCAAGGCCTCGCCGACCGATCCGGTCGACGCCGTGTACGGCATCGTCACGCTGGACCGACCGGTGGACGAGCTGCTGGCGGAGCTCCGGGGACCTGCGCCCCGGTGATCACCGCGGTCGACTCGAGCGTCATCCTCGACGTCTTCAGCGCGGATCCCGTCCACGGTCCCGCGTCGCGGGAGGCGCTGCGACGCTGCCTCGCGGAAGGGAGCCTGGTCGCGTGCGACGTCGTCTGGGCCGAGGTCGCAGCCGCGTTCCCCGAGCCGGCCGAGGCGGCCGACGCGCTGACCCGGCTCGGCGTCCGCTTCAGCCCGATGAGCGCGGACGCCGCGAATGCCGCGGGGGCTGCGTGGCAGGCGTACCGACGGCGGGGCGGCCCCCGCCAGCGGGTCATCGCCGACCTCCTGGTCGGGGCACACGCGTC
>JAJYGO010000402.1 GCA_021785115.1 Chloroflexota bacterium
CCGAGCGGAAGAGCCGCATCATCAGCGACGCCGAGAAGGCGATCATCGCCTACCACGAGGGCGGCCACGCGCTGGTGCAGCGCATCCTGCCCAAGTGCGACCCGGTCACCAAGGTGACCATCATCAGCCGGGGCATGGCCCTGGGCTACACCATGGCCCTCCCGGAGGAGGACCGCTACCTGCAGTCGAAGTCGGAGTTCGAGGACAAGATCGCCGGCCTCCTCGGCGGCAACGCGTCCGAGAAGCTCGTCTTCGGCGACACCACCACGGGTGCCTCGAACGACATCGAGAAGGCCACCAACCTGGCGCGCAAGATGGTCACCGAGTACGGCATGAGCGAGAAGCTCGGACCGCTCGCCCTCGGCAAGCGCGAGGAGATGGTCTTCCTGGGCCGCGAGATCGGCGAGCAGCGCAACTACAGCGACGAGGTGGCCAAGCAGATCGACGACGAGGTGCGCACCATCATCGACCGCGGGTACGCCCGGGCGATGGAGGTGCTCTCGGCCTACCGCGATCGGCTGGACACGCTCGCCCAGCGGCTGGTGGCCGAGGAGACGCTCGACCACGCCGAGTTCGAGAAGATCTTCGCCGACCTGCCCGACCCGCGGAAGGAGCAGGGCGGCCCGACGCCGCGGCCCATCGGCGTGCTGACGCCCGACCACCGGCTTCCCGCGGACGGCTCCACGCCGTCCGGCCCGGCGCCGGCGCCGTCACCGGTTCCTGCCTGATCGGGCACCGCGGCGCCTGGACCCGGACCGAGCACCGCCGACGACCTCCGCGCGGCTTTGTGAGCCTGCGTAGGCCTCAACACGTGGCGCGATCGGCACGCTCTTGGGCTGTGCCGTTCCGACAACTCAGCGATCACCGCGCTCGCCAACCAGGCCCGCGCCACCGCCGGTCTCGGCCCGCTGGGCCTCCTCAATCCTCGCCTCTACACGCTCGCGGAAGGAAGCTCGTACTCGGCCGACTTCCACGACATCACCGTCGGGAATAACCAGCTTGCGGCGACCTCGATCGGCTTCAGCGCCGCGACGGGCTACGACGCCGCCTCGGGCTGGGGCACCCCCGACGTCGCGAAGCTCGTGAGCGACCTGGCGACGCCCTGACGAAGGTTTCCCTCCCATCGAGATACCCGAGGCCGGGCCCTCACGTGGGGTCCGGCCTCCGCATGTCAGGGGCGCTCGGGATCACGCAGCAGAGCGGTGCCGCTGACGGATGCGCAGCACCGACGATCGGGCACTCCCAGTCCGGAGTGCCGGTGAAGCGCACCTCGCTGCACTCCTGCCGGCCCCCACAGCCCCTGCAGGGCGGGGCCAGAAGCCGGTAGCGCAGCATCGCGCGACCGATGCTCGCGGCGACCGACGCCGGTGAGGGCCTGCAACATCCCGCAGCGGGGGGACGGCTGGAGGTGCGCTCGGGCGCGGGCGGCGGCACCACGCTGCCGGCCGGGATCCCGTGCGCGTAGCCCTCGTCGGTGACGCGCGCCTCTTCCGCGAAGGGTTCGTCGCCCTGCGCGACGAGGGAGTGGAGGTGAGCCCGGCTCGGCCGCTCCGAGGACGCCATCGCGGTCTACGACGAGGGATCGGCCGGTTCGGCGAGGTGGTCGAACCCGAGCTGCGCGAGCAGGTGGCCAACGCCCTCGTGAACAGGGGCGATCGGCTTACGTGATAGGTTCGTCGCCGCCACGGTGTGACCGTGTGGACGCGTGCCGTCGCCAGCTATCGACGCCCGCTGCGGGCACTTGGCTCGCATCCGCGCTCACAAGGCAGTCCCTGGTGCGGTTCGCCGGCCCTCTCACAGGTTGCCGCAGCCTCGACCAGAAGCGCGTCCTTCGGGGGCGGGCGTGACGGGGACGCGATGACGGACCGCTGAGGCCAGGCAGGACGCTGCTCCGGAACCACCGGACCACCCTCGGTCGTCCGAGTTGCCGCACTTTGGAGAACCGCCGCCGTCCTCTGGGCCGTCGGAGCAGCCCGGCGCGCGTAGCCCTCGGTGCATCGCACGGCCTCGACACAGCCTTCAACGACGATCGCGTGGTCGCTGGAGCAGGGCTCCTGCTGCCGGCCACCCTCGCCCATCGTCTCGGCCTCCATTGAGCTCGTCGAGACCCACCCCGATCTCGCCCAGGCGCTCGGTCCGGTGATCGTCGTCGTCACGATGGGACCGTGCCGGTGCCCGCCCGTTGCCGCTTGCGCGCGTAGAGCGCGGCGTCCGCCCGCGCGGTGATCGCGACCGGCGTATCTCCCGGCTGCGCGCGGGCGACGCCGACCGATGCGCGAATGGGTCCCGCTCCCCCTACCTCGGCCTCGACGTCGCGCGCGAGCCGCGTCCCGAGCGCCTCGGGATCGCCGCCCGTCGAGAGCACCGCGAACTCGTCGCCGCCCAGGCGATACACGCGGTCCTCGGCACGGACACGTGACCGAAGGGCGGCGGCGGTCGCCTGAAGCGCCCGGTCGCCGGCCGCATGGCCGAATGTGTCGTTGACGGCTTTGAGCCCATCCAGGTCCACCATCGCCAGGAGCAGGCCGGCGGCCCGCCGCCGCTCGACGAGCGCGGCCGCCAGGTCGGTGTCGAAGGCGCGACGGTTGCCCAGGCCAGTGAGCGGATCGATGTGCGCCTCGGTCCGTCGCCGCGACGTTTCGCGCCGGCTGCGCTGCAGCCGTTGTTCGGCCCGCCGGAGGTCGCGGCGCTGACGGGATGCCAGGAGCGACGTCGTGAACCCGACCATGACGCAGATCGTGCCCTCGGCGGCGAGCCTCGCGATGTCCTCCCCGCTCGGGGTGCGGTCTGCGAGCGCCACGAGCAGGAGTCCGCAGACGGTCACGGCGAGCGTCAGGAACGTCATCCGCCGCGACGTGAAGAGTGCCGCGACCAGCACGAGCGCGACGTAGCCGCCCAAGTAGGGACTCTCGAGCGCACCCGTTGTGACGGCATACCCGGTCTGCACGGCGATCGCTGCGACGAGCGCGAAATGCGAGCGGGCGCGGGTGAGCGTCCGGCTCGGCGCGGCGAGGAGCGCGAGCGATCCCAGCGCGTTCGCGGCCAACAGGGCCCCGTGCGGGCTCGCGGGGGACGGCGCGCCGACCAGCGGCCAGGTCAGCAGCCGCGCGCCGGCCGCGGCGAGACCGAGCGCTCCGAGCACCCGCGCGAGGCCGACCGGCGGGGGCCAGCTCATCACCTGCCGCTCGACGCGCAGCACCGTCCGGCCGAGCCGCGGCATGCGGCCGCCGCGCGCGGCCCTCGTGAACGGCGTCACGGGCGGGTGACCCTGACAGGCTCACGGTCGCCGGGCCGACCGTCCTCCCGGGGGGCCGCTATGGCCCACATGGTCAGCCCTGGCCTCCACCGGTCGTGCTCACGCGGATGTGGTCGGCGACGGCCCGGGGGGCCGGCTGTGCATCCGCGTCGGTCGAGGGCACCGGGAGGCGGGTGCCCAGCCGCACGACCTCCTCCACGGGCCCCGGGCGGGCGAACCAGTATCCCTGCGCGAGGGGCACGCCGAGCGACGCGACCATGGTGGCTTCTGCAGCGGTCTCCACGCCCTCCGCAAGGAGCGTGCAGCCCGTGGCGGTCGCGAAGTGCCCCATGCCGACCACGAGCGCCTGGCGGGCGGGGTCCGTGTCGATGCCCCCCACCAGCGCCCGGTCGAGCTTCACGATGTGGGGTTGCAGCTCCAGGATGTGGCGCAGGCTGGCGAACCCGGCGCCGGCGTCGTCAACGGCGAAGCGCACCTCGGGCCCCAGGCGCCCGATCGCCGCGCGCAGGGCGGCGTAGTCGGCCACGGCATCGTGCTCGGTGAGCTCCAGCACGACCGGCCGGCCGACCCGCCCGAGCAACCCGGCGAGCGGTTCACCCGCCAGGACGAAGGAGAGGGAGGCGTTGAGCTCGAGCCAGGGGCCCACCGGCAGCGCCTCGGCGGCCTCGAGCGCCGCCGCGAGGGTGGCCGCCTCGAGCTCGAGGCCCAACCCGGCCGCCTCGGCGGCGGCGAACATCGCATCGGGCGGGGTGCCATCGGCGAACCGGGTGAGCGCCTCGTAGCCCACCACGGCGCCACCCGCGAGCGCGACGATGGGCTGGAAGACCGGCGCGAAGGCGCGCGCCGCGATCGTCGCGCGGATCGCGCCGGCCGCCGCGGACGCCGCCCGCCGGGCCGCGAGCCCCGGGCCCAGCACGCTCGCCGCCAGGGCGGCGAGGTCACCCAGCGTCGCGAGTCGCTCGGCGAGGAGCGCCCGACCGCCGGGGTCGGCCGTGCCGGCGATGAGCAGGCCCTCCACCCGCCCCGCCGTCGTCACCGGGACGAACGCCTGGATCTCCGTCCCGGGCCCCCTCGCGAGTCCCCTCGATCGCCGGCCCGTGAGCCGCTCCTCGATCCAGGGTCCCCCCGCCGCCCGGTGGGCCAGCCGGCGGGCCGCTCCGGCCGGGAGCGTCGCGCCCTCGGTCACCCCCTCCGCAGGGGCGACGGCCAGGATCCGGGCGGTCCCGTCCGCCTCGAACGCCACCAGGGCGGTGCTGTCGAGCCCCGGGAGCGCGACGATCTCGGCGCACACGAGTTCGGCCGTGGCCTCCACGGTCTCGGCCTGGCGCAGCCGGCGGAGGGCGGCGCTGATCTCGGCGCGCCCGCGTCTGGCGTGCCCGAGCGCCTCGGCGGCGGCCCGCTCAGCGGTCACGTCGCGTTTGGCCGCCGCGTAGTGGATGATCTGGCCCGCCGCGTCGCGGATCGGGCTGATGACCACCTCTTCCTTGAACAGCGTGCCGTCCTTGCGCCGGTTGGCGAGCGACCCGCGCCAGGCCCCGCCGGCGACGAGCGTGGCCCACATCTCGCGGTAGAAGGCGTCGGACTGCACGCCGCTCTTCAAGATGCGGGGGTTCTGACCCAGGATCTCGCTGGCGGGGTATCCGGAGAGGCGCTCGAAGGCCGCGTTCAGATACACGATCGTCCCATCGGGTTCGGTGATCAGGACGGCGTCGGAGGCCTGCGCGACGACGGTGGCGAGGCGATCCCGCTCCGTCTCCGTGCGCGCCAGGGCACGGGCGCGCTGCCATAGGAGCCCATAGAGCAGGATCGAGGTGACGGCCACGAAGGCCAGGTCGGGCATGTCGACCTGGCGGGCCGCACCGCTGATGACCGGATTCAAGACGCCGATCCAGAGGACCGCCGCGACTGCATAGAAGAGGACCAGTCGCGCTGGCGATGGCTCTCGGGTGACCTGTCGTCCTGGTCCCACGCGGATCGGCTCCCCCCGCCGGTCGGTGCCTGGCGTCTTGGCCAACTGCCGGGACGATACCAGAGGGGTGCTCGCTGGGAATGTGCACCGGGCAGTCCACAGTCTGCCGCCCTGGAGCTGGGATCGCCGGACCCCGTCCCGGTCTGCCGCGAGCACCTCCAGGACGAACGCCGCGTCGTCACTCGCGCCTGTCTCCGCCCCCCGTTTCGAGCAACTTCCGCCCTTGGCGTCGGTGCCGCGTGCGAGAATCAGAGGCGCTCGGAGGGTGACGCGGACCCGGGCTCAGGGGTGGAATGGATCGCTTCGACAAGTTCACAAACCGCGCTCGCAGAGTCCTGACGCTCGCGCAGGACGAGGCCCAGCGCTTCAACCACGTCTACATCGGCACCGAGCACCTGCTCCTCGGCCTGCTTCGTGTGGAGGACGGCCTCGCCACCAGGGTGCTGCGGGAGCTCGGAGTCGAGCTGCCCAGGGTGCGCACCGCTGTCGAGTTCATCATGCAGCGGGGCGATCGCCCAGTGGCCGGCGAGGTGGGCCTGACCCCGGCCGCCAAGCGGGTCATCGAGCTGGCCATTGACGAGGCGCGGCGCCTGGGCCATCGCTACATCGGCACCCAGCACCTGCTCCTGGGGCTGGTGCGCGAGGGCGAGGGGGTCGCGGCCGGCGTGCTGGAGTCGCTCGGGGTCACCCTTGACACGGTGCGTCACGAGATCGTCCATCTCCTCGCCGAGACAGGCTCGGACGAGCCGGGCGGCGCGCCCGGCCGCGTGACCGAGGATGAGCACGATCGCCTGCGCCTCGGCCACGCGGAGCATCATGTCTGGCCGGTGAGCCAGCTCGATCCGGCCGCGGCGGCGTACATGCGTCGACAGCGCTGGACCGGCGCACAGCTCGCGCAGCTCGGCGGCAGCCCGCTCGTCTGCGTGATCGCGGTCGGCGCGACCGCCATCACCGGCGGGGTCGCGGTGGAGCTGGTGGCGCTGGAGGTTCGGGGAGCCGGCCTCAGCGCCTCGCTGCGGTTTCGACCGGCGGACGAGACGATGCACCTCGGCGATCCCGAGCTCACGGTGTCCGATGACGTGGGCACAGCCTACGAGGTAGGGACGGTCGTGCCGTCACGGTATGGCGGAGGTGGAGAGGCGCGCGCGGTCGTCGTCCCGCGCCCGCCGGATGGCGCGCGGACGCTGACCCTGTCGGTCGCGCGCATCATGCGTCCCGCCCTCCCGCCGGAGCTTCGCAATCCCTTCGATCGGTCGGTGGAAGGACCCTGGGAGTTCACCGTCTCGCTGGCGCCCTGACGCGCCGGCCACGTGGAGGGCGGCGCTGATCCTCCGAGAGCCGAAAGCGCACTGCAAGGCCGGTCCTTCTCGGACGACCTGTGGACTCCGAGAATGCCCGGCGGTGAGCCGTCGCTGAAGCCCGTAGGCTTGGCACCGTAGCCGAGAGAGGGCCGGATTGGACGTCGAGATCGATTGCTGCGAGGCCGAGCTGCGCCGTCGGGGGACCGATCATCCATCCGGCTCGGATCCGCGCGGCCTCCGCGTCGTGTCGCGCCTAGCCGGCGGGCCAGTATTACCCTGACGATGCAGATCGCCGTGGCCGTCGTCGCGTTCGTCGGTGGGATCGTCATCGTCGTGGCCGCCACCGAACGGCTACTGGGCGGTCTGGTGGGGATCGCCGACGCGGCGCAGGTGGCGCCCTTTGTGGCCAGCACGATCATCTCGGGGATGGAGGCCGAGAACGTGGCGGTGGGCCTGGCTGCCGGGTCCAGGGGCGCGGCCGACGTCGCGCTCGGCACCGCCTTCGGGGGTGCGATCGTCCTGCTCTGCTGGGCCCTCGGGGCGGGCGCGTTGATCGCCCCTCTCCGGGTGAGGGTGCCGCGCGGGGTGGTGCTGCTGATCCCGGGTGCCGCCCTCCTCGCCGGGCTCCCGATCACGTTCGCCGAGACGCCGCGCTGGGCAGGGCTCGTCCTGCTCGGCGCGTTCGGGCTCGCGCTTGCCTTCGTCGTGCGCATGTCCCGCGACCACGCGTTCGTCGACGATGCCGAGTTCCGGGAGACCAGGAAAGCGCGGCGCACCCTTCGGTCGGCGGTGGGCTGGACCATCGTCGGGCTGGCGTTGATCGCCCTGGGCGGCGAGCTCGTGGCGGCGGGCGCACAGGGGCTCATCACGGCGCTCGGGCTGTCGGCCGGGCTGATCGGGATGGTGGTGACGCCGCTGGCGATCGAGGCCGAGGAGATCATCCGCCAGGTGATTCCCGCCCGGGAGGGCTATGCCGACGTGTCGGCGGGCAACACAGTCGGCACGGTGCTCTGGTTCCTGCTCTTCAACCTGGGGGTGATCGTGCTGCTGACGCCCGTGGTCGTACCGGACCGGGTTCGCCTGCTCGACTGGCCGGCCCTCGTCGTCGTCGCCGCGGTGGCTGCGGCGTTCCTGTGGCGCGGCCGCGTCGGACGAGTCGAGGGCACGGTGCTGGTCGTACTCGGTATCGTCTACGCAGCCCTGCACATTGTCGTCCATTGAGCGCACGTGCCTCCGCGGACATTGCGTTCACGCGGAGGGGTTCGCCGGAGGCCAACGCGTGACGTCCCGCGGGCGCGGGCCGGCAGGGAGCGCGAGCGGCGCCTCGTCGCTCGTTCGTCGATGACCACGGGCGATGGCTTGCCAGAACGGGGCGGTCCGGGGCACCGGGTGCCGACCGGTTGGGGCCCGATGGACCTAGCGTTCGGCACCGTCGCGCGTCGCCGCGGGGGTGTTGCTCTCGGACCCCATCCTGCACAGGCGGGCCACCTGGGCCTCTTGGTCGAGATGCGCGGCGATCTCCGCCGCCAGGCCGCAGAGGCGCCACCGCAGATCGACCAGCCTCCGATATGTGGGCTCGCCGGTCCGCAGAGCGACGACATCGCCCTCGAGGCGGACGATGGCCGTTCTCAGACGCGCGTGCTGCCACCGCAGGACGGCGGTGGCCCCGCCGGTCCGTGGGTCCCGCTCGAGATCCGGATAGGACTGCGCCTCGGTCCGCGCGAGGTGCGAGGTGAGGGCGACCCCGACGGCCGCGCAGAGGGCGCCGAGCGTGTCCGCCAGCTCGGGCGCCCCGAGGTGGCCGACCAGGGTGGTCGCGGCCTCGAGGCTGGCGAGGGTCGGTTCCAGTGCCCGCGCCTCAGCGGCATAGAGATCGGAGACGGATCGCGCCCCCGGCGGGGCGGGCCCCGCGGTCTCGTTCCGAGCGGCAGCCGGGGATGCCGCGACGGGCCCCGCGCGCGGTCCGGGCCAGGGCATCAGCGTGCTCCTAGATCCCGATGGGCGTGCCGATCTCGCCGATGAGCGGGGCAATGATCACCGACACGATCAGGATGATCGTCCAGGTTCGCAGGAGGCCGACCGAGGTGCGGCTCCGGAAGAGATAGCGGGCGAGCAGGAACGAGAGCCCGACCAGCACGAGCATCGAGACCCACATGGCGGCGATGTCGCCGTCGCGGCCGCCCGCCGTGTTGGGCCACAGGTTGTACGAGTTGGGGACGTTGGGGAACCAGGTGAAGACGAGGCGGAAGAGCGCCTCCGCCCAGATGCCGGTGAGCGAGCCCACGTAGGCGGCCGCGACGAGCGGGGTGACCCGCGTGGGGACCTTCGAGTCCACGGACTGTGCGGTGACCGACCGCTCGGCAGTGGAAGTGGTCATCGGAGCAGCCTCCTGGTGCGGCGCGTCGGTCATGACCCGACCGGGAAGGTGAGGTACTTGACGAGGTAGATGCCCATCACCGCGATCACGGCGATCCATCCGAACGCGGCCGCGGTGAGCACGAGGATGCTGCGCCGCACGTCGGGGCTGCTGACCACCCGCTCGCGGTAGCTCCAGATGAGCACCGTGACCATGGCGATGATGCCGGGCACGATGAGCGAGACGTGCTCCATGATGTCGAAGAGGAGCGGACCCGCGAAGTTCCCGAGCGAGTCGCTGGTGACCTTCAGCGTTGCGGTGTCGAACGAGTTGGAGGTCGTCAGGTTGAACGCCGCGGGCGTGCCGAAGTTGATGTCGGGGATGATCCCCGTGATGACTACCAGCACCGCGAGGCCCAGCGCCACCCCCGAGCCGATGCGCATATGGAGCAGGGCGTGATGGGAAGGCTCGGTGGTGAAGAAGACCGAGCCGAAGACGTAGTCGGCGATCGCCAGCACCAGGGCGATCGAGAGGATGTGGTGGAGCGACAACCACAAGGTGTTGGCGCCCAATCCGAAGAGCACGGTGCACCTCCACTGCCGGCGTTCAGGCGCGCAGCGCCCGCCCGCGACGCCGATCCCGATGGTGGCGCCCGCCGGGACGGCTGCCAACGCGAGGACCCGCCGACTCGCCTGCGGGTTCCCGCAGGAACCCTGCGGGTTCCACGGGCGGAGGCGTCGGGGCTCGCTGCTAGACTCGGCGGACGAGGCGAGCTCTTGACGCAACTACGAGTCGTGCTGGGCGAGGATCACGCGGTCGTCCGTGAGGGCACGCGCGAGATCCTCGAGCAGACACCGGACATGACGGTCGTCGGCGAGGCGGCCGACGGAGCCGAGGTCGTGGCCCTTGCCACCCGGCTCTTGCCGGACGTCGTGCTGCTCGATCTGTCGATGCCCGGGATGAACGGGGTCGAGGCGACGCGCCGCATCCGGGCCACGCCCGACGGCCCGCGGGTGCTCATCCTCAGCGCCTACGACGACGAGGATTATGTGGTGGCCGCCATGAGCGCGGGGGCCGGCGGCTACCTGCTCAAGACCGCCCACGCGGACGACGTGGTGGCGGCGATCCGCGCGGTGGCCCGCGGTGAGGTCGTCCTCGACCCGTCGGTAGCCCGACACCTGTTGAGCCGCGCCAGCGAGGGTCCTACGGCACCGACGCTCACCTCGCGCGAGCTCGCGGTCCTCCGCCTGGCGGCCCGGGGTCAACGGACTACGGAGATCGCCGCGGCGCTCTCGCTTGGCGGGCGCACCGTCGAGGCGCACTTCACGAGCATCTTCAACAAGCTCGGCGTCTCGACGCGGACCGAGGCCATCGTGGTCGCCGCGTCGCGCGGCTGGGTCCGCCTCGAGCGGGACGTCCCACCGACGTGACGGGCGGCCTCGAACCGACTCGCCGTTCGTGGCTCGCCCGGGCGCTCGGCGCGCGGCTAGAGCGGATCCGGCCGTGGCTGCCGCCCATCTCGCGCCCCGAGTTCTGGGCCGTCCAGGGCCTGGTGCTGCTGATCGCCGTCATCCACACCGTGCTCGACGCGACGCGGCCGACCATCGAGCCGCAGCCCCTGTACCTGGTCCCCACCTCGCTCTACTTCGTGCCGGTCGTCTACGCCTCGCTCAACTTCGGCCTGCGCGGCTCGCTCGCCACGGCACTTTGGGGCGTGGTCCTGACCCTGCCCGACATGCTGCTCTGGGACAGCGGCCTCGAGCGGGTGGCCGAGGGCTGGCAGATGGTGATCCTGCTGGCGGTGGCGATCTTCGTCGGCCAGCGGGTGGATCGCGAGGCGCACGCGCGCGAGGCGGCCGAGGAACGAGAACGCGAGCGGCACCGCTCGGAAGCTCGTTACCGCGGGCTTTTCGACCACGCGGCAGAGCCGGTCCTCGTTCTTGACGCTCACGGCGTGATCACCGAGGCGAATGCGGCGGCTGCCGCCCTGCTCGGACTGCCCACACCCGCCCTGGCCGGCGTGACGCTCGCGTCACTCCTGGGCGCGACGACGGCCGACCAGCTCCTCCGTCGACACGACGGCGCCGTGCCGCTCCCTGGCGCTGCGGGTGGATCGCCGACCTGGGTGCAGCCGATCGTCTGCCGGACCGGCGGTCCCGGCGAGGGCGGGGGGGAGCTCGAGCTGATGCTCCCCGACGTCACGCTCCAGTACGAGCGCCAGCGTGATCTCGAGGCCTATGCGCACGGGATCCTCGACGCTCGCGAGGAGGAGCAGCGCTGCATCGGGCGCGAACTCCATGACGGTCCCCTGCAGACCCTCGTGCTCATCTGCCGCAAGCTCGACACGATCGGCGACCCCGCCGCCTCCCGGGCTGCTGGTGAGGCCCGCCACCTCGCGGAGGACACCGTGGACGAGCTGCGACGGATCAGCCGAGCGCTCCGGCCATCGGTGCTGGACGATCTCGGGCTCTCGGCAGCCCTCCAGTCCGAGGTGACGGCGCTGGCCCGCCGCAGCGGCGTCGGCGCGCGCTTCGTGCGGAGCGGCGCAGAGGCCCGCCTGCCCGCTCCGATCGAGCTGGCGCTGCTGCGCGTCACGCAGGAGGCGCTCCACAACGTGGAGCGGCATGCCGGCGCGAACACCGTCCTCGTCCGGCTCACCTACGGGCGGGCACGCGTGCGTCTCCAGGTACGCGACGACGGGTGCGGCTATCTGCCGCAATCGGCGTCGGAGCTCCTGCAGGCTGGCAAGCTCGGCCTCGTCGGGATGGAGGAGCGGGCCCGCCTGGTGGGCGGCCGGATGACGGCTCGCAGCTGTCCGGGCGTCGGCACGACCGTCGAGATCGCGATACCCGTGGCGCCGGAGGCCGCGAAGGGATCGGCAGCCTGAACACTCGGCGACTGGCCGGGGACCGCCATGATCGCGGGGTCGCCGCGCAGGATGCCGGGGGACTTGCCGGAGCCCGTCGCAGGAGGTGAGACCAGCGGCCGAAATGACCGGCGGCGTGGCCCAAACGGGACGGTCGCGCCGCACGGATCAACGGTCTTGGCGAGGCTCCCTTTTCGGCACACCCGCAGAGAAGGAGTAACAGGCACCATGGTGGCATGGTGGCCGGCGTAGGGGCCCGCCTACCGCTACGCCCCGACCCGGTTTCAGAAGTCGATCGGTGCACCCGCGTCCTTGTTGGCCTGACCCGGATCGCGGCCGTGCAGCTCGAACCAGTCGCGAAGGGTCGCGAGCGGACCGTCGCCTGCCGTGGCGCCCAGCGCCGCGAGCGCCTGCGCGACGGCGTCCGGGCGGATCGTCCAGACCACTGGTATTCGGTGATGCCTGGCCCCCAGACCGCCGCCACGCCCGGGCCGAGATCGTGCCCCTCGATCCGGAGCGTGCCGTCGGCCTGCTCGCTGGCCGTGAGGACGCGCAGGCCGCCCGCGTCTCGGGCGTCCCGGAAGGTCACCGATCGGCGGTGCTGCATGTTGCCCTCCTCGCTCGTCGAGCATAGCGCGGTGTTCTCGATCGATCCCCGTCGAGCTGCCGAGCGGCCCCCCTCGGCATCGGGAGCCGACGCTGGTTGGAGCCCGTCTCCTCGGGGATGGGTAGCACGCGGTGCAGGAGCCGGCCGCGAGGGAGGCTGGGCGATGGTCTCGCCGGACTACCCTGCCTGCTCGGCCTCGACGGGCGCCATCGGCGACAGGAGTCGCTCGAGGACCGCGAACGCCCGCGCCCGCTCGCCGAGCATGCCGAGCGCCTCGATGCGCGCCAGATCGGCCAGCTCCCTCGCGCGCGCCGGGGCCAGCTCGGCCGCCCGAGACCGCAGGACCGCGACGTCCATCGGCGGAGCGCCAGGTTGAGGTCCGTGGAGCCGATCGGCGTGCTCGGCCAGCCATTCCAGGCGCTCGACGAGGTCCCTCCACTCTTGCGCGAGCGCCGGGAACAGGACGCAGCGGCCGGCGAGGTACCGGCGCTCCAGCGCGGTGCGGGCTGCCTCCTCGAGGAAGAGGTTGGTGAGCGTGAAGACCAGCGTGGCACGCCAGTCCTGGGCCTCCCCGGCGGCGTGCTCCCGATCTGTCTGGTGGGTGATGCGCGCGAGCTCGGCCTCGGTGGCAAGGAGCCCAGACCACTTGGCGAGCAGCGCCCAGCGCAGGCCCTCGATGTCCCGTACCTCGTGCGCGGCGAGGTTCGCTTGGAGCACCAGCTCGAACAGGAAGCAGGCGTCGCCAAACGCCCGGCGCACCGCCTGCCAGACCTCCTGCGGCGTGCCCTTGGTGGTGGCGCGGACGGCCGCCTCGACCTGGCCCGCGATACGCACCAGGGGCCAGTCCTCGCGCGGCGCGTCCCGGATCGCGGCGAGGTAGTCCGGCAGCGTGGGGAACGCCTGCGCCTCGGCCAGCCAGGCGAGGACAGCGTCACGCGGGGTCAGGCTGGCTTCCAGTCGAGCGACCCGCCGGGCGAGGGTCATGGCTGGGGCTCCCCGAGCAGGCCACCGTCGAGCAGATCCACCACTGGCGCGGTGTCCTCACCCCTCCGATGCGCGGCCTCCAGCGCCGCCACCCGATCCTCCAGCTCGCCCACCTTCAGCAGGTTGGTGGCCGCCACCGCGGTGGAGATGAGCGCGCGCAGGCGGGCGATGCTGTTCTCCAGGCCCAGGCCGTCGGTGACGACGATCTCCAGGAGCCGCCGGATCCCCTCCACGGTGTCGAGCCCGAAGAGGTCATACGCCACCGCGACGGTGCCCTCCTTGCGCCGGCGCAGGCCCCCCAGCCGGCGGGCCTCGGCCGCCTCTGCCGCCCGCTCCGGGTCGTGGGCAAAGCAATAGGGACGCTCGCGCTGCGGTCCCGCCCGGCACATCCGGCCGTCGGGCATGACGAAGGAGCAGACCCGGCGGGCTACCAATGACTACCTTTGGTAGCCCAACGCGGGTTGGTAGCCCCGGGATGCGGCACCATCTGGCGATCGTGCTGGGGCGTCCCCGAGTGGCGATGGTGCGTGAAAGTACAGGCATGAGAAGGCCAGAGGGAGACGCCCCGCCAGCCGTCATCGCTCGGCTCGATGCAGAATTCGCCGAGCTGCGTCCCGCGATCGCCACCTTCTTTCGATCGCAGCCCTACCCACTCCGGTTCGAACACGATCAGCAGACCGGCGAGTACGTCTTCAAGTTCGACCTGCGTGGCTCCCCTGCGCCGATCCCGATGGCGATCATCGGCATCGCCGAGCGCGTCGTTGCCGAGCTGCTCGATGCGCACGAGCGAGGACACGGCGAACCGGGCCCCGCTTGGGATGCTCTCAAGCTCCATCACGGGCGGCTCGCCGAGCTGCTGGAGCCTGTTCTGGTCCGCGGGAAGAGCCGACTCGTGGTCAGGAACGCCGCACTCCTCCATCACGAGGGCGCGATCGGCGGCCCGGTTCGCGATCAAGAGGTAGTCGCCCGCGGCGTGATCCACCCGCCGGACCCGCAGATACAGGACATCCTCGTGTTCGACATAGCCTTCAAGGAGGCAGGGGCCACCGTTGGTCCACTTGCCGGTCGCTCCCTGCTCGACCTCGCGAACCCCCTGCACGAAGTCGTACGTCAGGACCGAGCCCGACAGAGCCGAAGTTGATCGCCGGGCGTCGAC